>JAKSIF010000018.1 GCA_024398965.1 Fibrobacter sp.
TGATCTTGGCCAGAGCCTGATACACATTGTAGGTGAAAGAATCGTAGTTGTCAATTAAAACGATCATTTTGCTGCTCCTTACTTTGTACCTTCGAGGACGGCACGAACGGCACCCAGCTTTTCGTTAGTTTCTTCAAATTCGCGTTCTGCGTTGGAGGCGGCCACAATGCCACCGCCGGCCTGCAGGCTAATCTTCTTGCCCTGCTTGAGGCAGCAACGGATAGAAATGCAGAAGTCCAGGTCGCCATCGGATTCGATGTAGCCTACGGCACCAGCGTAGAAACGGCGCTTGACCTTTTCCAGGCCAGAAAGGATTTCGATGGCGCTGATTTTGGGAGCGCCGCTCACCGTACCTGCAGGGAAACTGGAACGGAGCACTTCGATAGACTTCTTGAGGGGGCTGACCTTGCCTTGGACGTCGGAAACCAGGTGGATCACATGGCTGTACTTTTCGCATTCCATGTACTTCACGGTGTCGACGGTGCCGGCAGAGCAGACGCGGCCCAGGTCGTTACGAGCCAGGTCAACCAGCATCAGGTGTTCTGCGCGTTCCTTGGGGTCGGCCTTCAGTTCCTTCATCAATTCTTCATCTTCCAGGTCGTTCTTGCCGCGGCGGCGGGTACCTGCGATGGGGTGGATGGTGGCAATACCGTCACGGACGCGGACCAGGCTTTCGGGAGATGCGCCGATAAACTGGTGGGTGCCGTAATCCAGGTAGAACATGTAGGGGGAGGGGTTCACGGAGCGGAGGCGGCGGTAAATGTCCAGAGCCTCGATGTCGCTAGTGAACTGGATGCGGCGGGAAGGCACTGCCTGAACGATGTTGCCTGCCACAATGTGCTTCTGCAGTTCCACCACCTTTTCGGTGTATTCTTCCTTGGACTTGGAAAGATCGGTAACGGTAACGCCCTTGGCCACTTCCGGTTCCGGAGCCAGGTAGCTGAAGTCCATGTCTGAAAGGCGCTTCTTCACGTTTTCGATTGCGGCAGGCAGGTCGATCTGGTGTTCTTCGTAGTTCAGGGCGAACAGGTGAAGCTTTTCGGTGTAGTGGTCGAATACGATGTAGATATGACCCACCATGAATTCGGCTTCAGGAATGTTCAGTTCATCTACCTGGGGTGCCAGGTTAATGGTATCGCAGCGGGCGCAGAATTCGTAACCCAGGTAGCCTACGCCAGAGGAGGGAATAGGAATCTGGTTAGGGGGCACGGTGTTTTCTGCGGAAATCTTCATGAGGGCGTCCAAAATGTCGCCTTCGCCTTCCTTGAGGAAAACGCTTTCCTTGCCATCGACGACGATGGACACGTCCTTTTCATTCTGGCGGAGACGGAAGCCTTCGTCCACCATCAGGGTGGAGTAACGGCTCTTGCCGTGGGCGAAAGAGGCGGATTCGAAGATAGCCTTTGCTCCCAGCTTCTTGCCGAGAGAGAAGGGTGTATAACGTTCGCCGGGGAGGGCGACGTAGATGCTGTCGGTACGAGGTTCAGTCATTTTTAATCCTTCGTTTTAAACTCGCTGGCCCGAGGGCCAAATTCTTTTTGGCGAGGCTTTACGACCCGAAACAGGGTAGTGGTTCCGACCCGGAGGATTTCAATTTGTCTTGGAAAAATTTAAGGCCTCCAGGGAGTCTGGAAGCCTTGCCGCTTTGCTCTTACGCTTTTGACGCGCGATACAATTTGCAAATACCAGACTCTATGTTAGAGTCCGCGCCACCATCGGCCGTCGAATGCAACTGTAAGAGCATAAATCATTTTCATGTCCAAAATTTATGAATATCCCTACCTGTTGGCAAGGGATTTTCCCCAAAAAGTGGGAAAAATAGCTTGGATTTTGAAACCGTTTACAAAATTGTGGTTTTCTACCGTGAGAATTTGTATGTTCAAGCTGAGTTCGAACGAACCATGTTCGTATATCCCCTGGCCGGGGGCGCTTTTTCAATAGCAAAAAAGCAAAGGCAGAACCTAAGAAGGTTTCTTGTATCTTCGACAGATTTTATTTGCAATCCTGGGGATTTTTTTCCAGGTTTCCATGGTTTTGGCCCAATCCATGGATTTTGTGGATACACCTCTGCAGGAGGTTATTCGCGCTGTTTCCCTTGCCTTTGATACGCCGATCCTTGTGGATGGAAATGTTGAACGCAAGGTGACTTTTCATTTGGATGGTCTTGGATTCCTGGAAGGGGTGACTGCCTTATGTGAGGCGAACGGGCTGGAACTGGTTCAAGATGGCAATGTTTATCGCGTTCGGAATAGGACTTGGCGGGGGGAGCATGAGTTCCGATGGATAGCCCCTCCCGAAGGAACGGCAGATTCCCTAGTGGATGTTTCTGTCAGGGAAAAGGATGTGCGGGAATTTGTCCGGGAGTATGCCCTGAACTCAGGATTGAATATCCTGATGTCGCCAGAGGTGCAGGGCCAGATTTCGGGCGAACTGCACCGGATGCAGCCCCGTAAGGCGTTTGTCAGCCTTATGCAATCCTGCGGTTTCCGTATTCGCGAGATGAACGGCTATCTGTACGTCCAAATGCCCAAAGCGAAAAATTCCAATGACGGCTCCGGGGAAGACAAGGTCCGTATCGAGCGAAATGATTCGTTGTACTCCGCCAGCATCAAGGACGCTCCCTTGATGGATGTACTGGTGGAGTTGTCCGAAGTGGCTGCCTTGAATTTGGCAATGTATGGCGATGTTCGTGAAACGGTGCGCCTGAAATTTGAGGACGTTTCCTTGCAGGTTCTGATTGAAGCCCTTTTCAAGGGGCGTGGCCTCAGTTATGCCCTGGATGGAGGAACGTTGTACGTTTCCGAAGGTGGTTCGCGGAACGCCCTTATGAGTACAAGGCTGTATCCGTTAAAACACGTTCATTCCGAGAAGGCCTTGAATTATCTGGGAAAATTTTCATCGGGGTCCAATTATGTTGCTACGGAAATCAAGGAGCAGAATGCTTTGCTTTTAGGCGGGTCCGCTGCAGAAATCCAAATGGCGGAAGCCATCTTGTCGCAGATAGATGTTCCAGCCCTGCAGGTCACGCTTTCCTGCATTATCGTGGAATTCAAGAAAGGCAATCTGTTTGAAATCGG
This sequence comes from Fibrobacter sp., assembly GCA_024398965.1. NCBI lineage: Bacteria > Pseudomonadati > Fibrobacterota > Fibrobacteria > Fibrobacterales > Fibrobacteraceae > Fibrobacter > Fibrobacter sp. Next base: position 3,078 of record JAKSIF010000018.1, read on the forward strand.
GCTTCGTGGGGGCGCTGCTAGAAAATCTGCCGCGGGAGATTTAAACCTAAGGGGCTATCTGGATTTCTTGGGGAAGGATCGTTCCGGAGTTGGAGCTGTTGGAAAAATCGGTCTTCTGCCGGACCGCTTCGAGATGGAGCTTGCCTCCATGGAAGAACGTAACGAGGCCGAGATTCTTGCCCGCCCAAAGCTGACCACCTTGAATGGGAACAAGGCGGAACTTAATGTGACCAATACGGTTTATTACCTGGTGAGCCAAGTTTCTGCCGAGGGTTATCCCATTACGGATTATCGCTCCTTCAATGATGGCATTTCGTTGGAGTTGACCCCCTCCGTAACTCAGGAGGGGAGCATTACGCTGGAGGTTTCTCCCGAGATTAAAACAGCGGGGCGAAGCTCTGGCGATGGCCCAAGGGATATTAGCACAAGAAACTTGAAAACGATGGTGCGGCTGAAGGATGGAGAAACCCTGTGCCTAGGAGGATTGATTCGAAAGAATAAATCGGAGGTTCGTTCCGCAGTACCGTTCCTAGGGAGCCTGCCTTTTATTGGAAGACTGTTCAGCTATACTTCCGAGGAAGAGGAGACCAACGAGCTGGCCATTTTCATAACGCCCAAGGTGGAATCTCATGGTGCTCCGTAGAAGAATCAAAGGGGCGAAAGCGAAGATTTTGACTTGGGAGTGGACCACGAATTTTGACGGGATTCCGTCCCAGTCTGTACTGGAAAAGGCCTTTGCCAAGGATTTCCCCAAGACTTGCAAACGTCTGGAGAATGGCGGTAGCTATACGCTTTTACCCATGATCAGTTTCAATTCCCAGGAAGGACGAAAATTCCGCTACATGGTTATAGTCAGGGACAATGACGGAGAAACCTTAGGTGAGGAAAATTCCAGACGTATTCCTTATCAGGCCCAGGTATTCGGGGCGGCTGATTGTGCGATTCGGAATCTCGCCAAAACGGATAATACAGGAAATTATTTTGTCTGGAATCTGTTGGGCGAAGTCCTGTATCTATTGGTGTTTAGTGGTGGTCGATTGGTTCACTGGTCCGAGGAAACCTGGTTCCCGGAACAGGATGGGAGTATGCTGGAAAATAGGCTTCAACGGTTTAGGCGGTTTATGAAAAAGGATGATTTGTTATCGCGAAATGAAAGGTATGAGGAATTGGAACTTTCCCTTGAAAAGGGCACCTCTGATTTTTTGAAGATTGCGGCAAGGGATCCTTTCTGGAAAAATTGCTCAGGGAATGCCGCTAACGAAAATTTTGTAAGGACGTGGGGCTTGTGCGGTCTCCTTGCCTTGGCTTTGGGAGTAGTCGCCTGTTTCTGGAACTGGGATGGGTTCCTTAAGATTCCGGAAATCAAGGATGCAACTCCTGTGGAACTGGATCGGCCTGCCTTGATTTCGGAGCCTGGTGAGGCTGATGAACCTCGGCTTGTTGGCCAGTCTTCAGAAAAAAATTCGGCTGTGAAAAGGTTCAATCAAAGGTGTGATTCCTTGGATGTGCGGATAAGGGGGATTGTCCAGAATAGATTGATTCTAGGGTCTCTCGATGGTAGGTCGGGAAGTTGGCGTTTAGGGGATTCCTTGGGAAAGTTCAGGGTGGAAGAAATAACTAGAGACCAGGCGGTATTGGCGTGCGGATCGGAACGGATGAATTTGACGGTAAGGTAGGGGCGGCGCTGCCCATGGTTCTTGGAATCGTTCTGGCGGTATCGCTGGTGCTTACGTCCTTGACCCACTTGCCAGGAGGGGTGCGTCGGATTGCTATGCGGCTGGAACGGGAACAGCAGGAAATCTACGACGGGGAGTCCGCTTTGCTTGCCCGAATGGAACATCTGCCCGAGGGATATTTTGACAGGGAACCTTGGAACTTGAGGCTGCCGAAGGTTGCGGAAAGTAGCCGCGGCCCCTGGCGGGAACTGACCGCGGGAAGAGTCCATGTGCTAGCGGGAGCCGAACCTTACGAGATGTCCCGAAGGGAGCTTCTCCAGATGGGGGAGGACTTCTCGAAATCGCTGGACGAATCCATCTTGAACGCCCCCTTCCTGACGATAAAATCCGGAAACCGCCGGATGATGGGACCCGCTCGTAGCATGAGCCTTTACGTTCAGGATGGGGACCTGCTGGTAGATTTGGACGGTTCCGCATCCGTAGGGAACTTCAAATCCAGCGGCAGCCTGACGGTTCGCGGGACCGCGGGGTACGACACCCTGCGGCTCTATTCCTCGGGCCCAATGTCTTTGTCAGGCCATGTGACCGCCAGATGGTTGGAGGCCTATTCCGCCGACCGCATTGAGGTGCGTCAGGACTTCGCCTTCTCTGGCGTTATAATCTCTCGGGCTGGCGTCGACTTTCGGGACAAGTCCCGCGGGCTATTTCCGGCGGTAGCCTTTTCCCTCGGGCAGCCTCTTGACTCGGGGGAAGTACGTCGGGCCGGCCGCCTGCCCCAGGCGCCTTATCCGGCTTTTACGTCTGGCAACCTTCAACCCTTCGAATGGAGCATCCCGTGAAAGGCTTTACTCTGATGGAAGTACTGGTGGCCCTTGCTATCCTCAGTACCAGTTCCGTTGTATTCGGGACAATCGTAGGCTTTTTCAATCAACAGCGTTCTCTGGAAAGATCACGGGCGAACGCCTTCGTCTGTGCTGTGGAGACCATGGAGTCCCTGGTAGATAATCCGCCTTCTTGCGAAGTCAGTACGCGTCCATCCTCTCATGGCCCGGCAACATCCCGAAATGTGGATTCAGGAATACCTTGCGATTCTGCAATCGTAACCTTTAGTCCTGTTCCCGGCGTAGTTCCTCTTTCGTGGGCCCAGGTGCAGGTTTCTACGGTGTCCTTCCGGAGGCTTGTCAAATGCGTCAAGTAGTCAAGGGCTTTACCTTGCTTGAATTGATGGTAGCCATTGCGGTTTCTTCCATTCTGATGCTTGTGGCCCTTGGCGCCTTCCGCAGTTATCACAGGATGGCGATGACCTTGTATTCCAGCTATCAAAGGGAGTCTTCTTTTTTGATTGACAAGATGCACTCGGTACAGCCGTACCAGCGCACGACACTCTCGGTTGGGGATTCCCTACGACCGATGACAATAAAAAAACGCCCGCCGTGTGGCGAGCGTCTTTAAAAGTCTTGGCTTGAATTAGCCCTGGCCCTTGTCCACGTCTTCCACGTGGTGGTTTTCGTCCTTACGGGCCTTGTGGACTTCGACCAGGTTGCCCAGGTAGTGCATGAAGCTCAGCACGCCCACAGAGAGGAAACCGATGGAATAGAGGGCGAGGAACGGTCCGATGATGAACTTCTGTGCGCCGATGTATTCCAGCATACCGAAGATACAGTAGACGCCAACGCCAAGTTCCAGGATTGCCTGCCAGGGGAACTTCTGCTTGTAGTGGCTGGTAGCCTTCTTCTTCTGACCCACACCGCTCTTCGGGGTGCGGACGAAGCCGCTCTTGCGACCGGTGATGGCGGCAAACACTGCCTTTGAGTTACTTACTGCGATACCAACGCCCAGAGCCATCAAGATCGGCATGCTGAGGAGGCGAACCTTCCAACCGGTGTAGCCGGAGCAACGCTGAGCAACGAAGTAAAGGACAGAAGGAGCGATTGCAGCAAGGAAGATGAAAGTAAATCCGATGCTGTAAACCCAAGCCGGCAGGTGTGCCACGGGTTCGAAGAATGCCAGCAGGGGCCATGCGCAGAGGGCGGTAAAGAGCATGCAGGGGTGAATAGAATAATGGGTCGTATGCAGGATGGCGCCGATCTTTACGCGGGTCGGAACGTCAGCCTTGAGAACGCGGGGAAGAATCTTGATTGCGGTCTGGATAGAACCCTTAGCCCAGCGGAACTGCTGTGCCTTGAAGGAGTTGATATCGTTGGGAAGTTCTGCAGGAACGATCACGTCGAACACGAACTTCATCTTCCAACCAGCAAGCTGAGAACGGTAGGAGAGGTCCATGTCTTCGGTAAGGGTATCGCCTTCCCAGCCGCCACCGCCATAGATGGCCTGCTTGCGCCAGACACCTGCGGTACCGTTGAAGTTCATGAAGAGCTTGCCCCAGCTACGTGCGGACTGTTCCACCACGAAGTGGCCATCGATACCGATGGACTGAGCAAGAGTAAGACCGGATTCGGTGCGGTTCAAGTGGCCCCAACGACCCTGGACCAGGCCCACCTGTTCGTCCATTACCATGTAGGGGATGGTCTTCAGGAGGAAGTCCTTCTCAGGTACGAAGTCGGCGTCGAAAATGGCAAGGAAGTCGCCCTTGGCTACAGCCATGGCTTCCTTAAGTGCACCGGCCTTGAATTCCTGACGGTTGGTACGATGGATGAGCTTGATATCGTAACCCTTGGCAGCCAGTTCCTCGACCTTCTTCTTTGCAACTTCGTAGCACTCGTCGGTAGAGTCGTCCAGAACCTGGATTTCGTGCTTGTTCTTGGGGTAGTCTATGGCGCACACTGCCTCAAGGAGACGTTCTACACAGTTAGCTTCATTGAATACGGGGAGCTGGGTGGTGACCTGGGGCAGGTCGTCCATGGAATGTTCACGATAGAACTGAAGAATCTTCTTTCTGTCGGTAAGACGGGTTGTGCGGCTGTTCTTGAGGAACAAGTAGATGCTATAGTAGCAGCTGAAACCGTAAATAACGAGGCCGACACCTGCGATCACATAGACCACGAACATGATGTCTAGCAAGATTGTACTGATTGCCATAATAACCGTATAACCTATTTAAAACTCTGAGCTTGAAAAAAGCATTGGCGGCAAATATAGAAACCCTTTGTGATGTTTGCTACATTTTAATGTGATTTTTAACAAAAAAAAGACTAATTATGGCCGATGAAATGCAAAATAGCCCGATTAGGCGTTGGTTTTTTACAAATAAAGGATCCGAGGGGTTTGACGCTGCCTTGCAAAAATTGATGTCCTTTGCCTGTGCGGACTGGATTTGGCGTGAGTCCGGGGTGGTTTTGCCTCCTGAGGAAGCCTTGGCCAAGGTTGTTTCTGTAAAGATTCCAGGAATATCCCTTGGGGAATGGATGGATTCTCCCCAGGAATATCTGGACGAAATTGCTGGTTTTTGCGAAAAATCAAAGATTTTGCCGTTGCCGGAATCCCTGAAGGGTCGCTTTCCCGATGTGCTGGACCTGCGGGGTGTGGTATGCCCCCGGAATGCAGCCAGGAGCCGTCTAGTCATGGCGGGTGCTCCTGCTGGCCATAGACTACATATATATCTAGACGACGGATCTCCCATCGAAAATGTGCCCCAGGCGCTGGTGGCAGACGGCCATATTGTGGAAAATCGGCAAAAAAAAGAAGATTTTTGGGTTTTGACAGTGGTCAAACGAGATGCAAGAGTGTAGATTATGACCAGTGGAAAATCGTATACTCCTCATAGGTGACGAACTTTTTGGCGATCAGGGCGAGGCTGCTAACCGCTTCACCGAGCTTTTGCTGTGTACCGAGGCCAACCGACCTATCCAGTTTTTCATAAACGCGCCTGTCATCTTGTCTATTTCCCAGCTTACCGGCAGGGCCTCCTCCGACATTATCGGGAAAAGGGCTGGCAGAATGATTTTTGGGCTGGGTCTTCGTGAATTGAGACGGAGCGCTGATGCCAACCTGGTCTTTGAGCAGTATGCCGCCCTGGCAGACGAAGTCCTGGGCAATACTATGTCTCCTGTCCATTTTCTGACTATTCCTGCCGAGGCGCTTCCCCAGGCTCCGGAACAGGTGGGGCTGTTTAACCAGCTGGTTATGTCCCTGGAACAAAAGAACCCCAAGCGGGTCAAGGTCTTTGATTTTGCGCTCCATGCGGAGCAGTACAAGGAAAAACAGATGGAACGAGGCAAGTTCGGCCGTAGCCTCTTTACAGAAAAGGGCGCGCCCACGTCCTTGTGCAATATGCTGCTTGCCCTGTATCTGCATAACGAAGTTTTGAAAGAAATAAAATAAGGAAGGTTAATATGAGCTTAACAGACGATCATTTCGCACGTAAAATTGCCGCCCAGAGCAAGGCCTGGGAAGACACCAGCGACAAGAAGAAGGCCCGTGAGCCGCGCGAACCGGCTGTTCCCCAGATGGGTATTTGCGACAAGTGCAAGACCGAAGCCCTTCTCCGTAAGTTCCGTTTCAAGGAAACTTCTGTTTCCAATGGTGCGGCTAGCTTTGGTACAGTGGTCAAGCGCCTTTGCGAAAATTGCGCTCCCAAATCCCGCCGTGACAAGGACGCCGATGTGCCCCAGATGGATAAAAAACAGGTCAAGAGCCTGATGCGCGCCGCAAAGAAAGGCCTTTTGTAAAGCGTAAAGCGGAAAGATTAAAGCGTTAATTAGCGTAAAGCGGAAAGTTTAAAGCGTAAAGAAATATCTTTAACCTTTCTCCTTTAACCATTAACCTTTATCCTTTAACCTAAAAAATCCCCCTTAACAAGAAAGGGGGATTTTTTTAAATTTGGCGCGCTCTTTTAAGAACGGAGAAGCCCAAATGTCTAATATAAACGCCAAGGATTCTATCAAGAATTTTTTGAAGGAATCTGTAGCTACCGTTACCCCTGAACTGGTAAAATCCATCAAGAGGGGATATACCAAGCAAAATCTGATTAGCGACCTTATGTCTGGCGTTATCGTCGGCATTTTGGCCTTGCCTCTGGCAATCGCTTTCGCAATCGCTTCTGGCGTTGGTCCGGAACAGGGCCTCTACACAGCCATTATCGCTGGCTTTACCATCAGCCTTTTGGGCGGCTCCCGCTTCCAGATTGGTGGCCCTACTGGCGCCTTCATCGTGATTGTTTACGGCATTGTGAGCCAGTACGGCTACGACGGCCTGGCTTCCGCTACACTTTTGGCTGGTATCATCCTTATTGTGATGGGCCTTGCCAAGTTTGGCGCCATCATCAAGTTCATTCCTTATCCGGTGACCGTGGGCTTTACCGCAGGTATCGCCGTGATTATCGCCCTGGGCCAGGTGCCCAACTTCTTCGGTCTTCGCTTCTTGGCTAAGGACCCGGCTGATGCAGTTGGTAAGATCAAGCTGTACGCCTCCTCCATGGACACCATCAATATCTACTCCGTGATTATCGGCTTGATCGCCTTGGCTGTTTGCATTTTCTGGCCCAAGATTACCAACAAGGTTCCGGGTTCCCTTATTGCTATTATCGTTGCTACCGTCATCGTGAAGGTCCTTGGCTGGGATGATCCTGTGAACGGCCACGGTGTTGTGACCATCGGCATGAAGAACCACATTCCGTCTGGTTTCCCCACACCGCATCTGCCCAACATTAGCCTTGCCATGATGCGTGAAGTGTTCCAGCCGGCCTTGACTATCGCCATCCTCGGTGCTATTGAATCCCTGCTTTCTGCAGTGGTGGCCGACGGTATGACTTCTACCAAGCACCGCTCCAATACTGAACTTTTCGGTCAGGGTGTGGCAAACCTCCTTTCTCCGGTATTCGGTGGTATTCCTGCAACGGGCGCTATCGCACGTACTGCAACCAACATCCGTAACGGAGCTGTTTCCCCGATTTCTGGCCTCATTCACGCTGTGGTGCTTCTCCTTATTATGCTGGTTCTCGGTAAGTACGCCGAAATGATCCCCATGGCTGCCCTTGCTGCAGTGCTTTTCCAGGTATCCTTCAATATGTGTGGCTACCGCGCTGTGATCAAGATGTTCAAGCTCCCCAAGAGCGACGTGATGGTGATGCTTGTTGCCTTCTTCCTCACCGTGATTATCGACCTGACCGTTGCCATCGAAGTGGGTGTTCTCCTGGCTGCAATCCTCTTCATCAAGCGTATGAGCGAAGTTGCCGAAGTGGATGCCGTTACCGATGCAATCCGTGCTGACGACGAAGAAGTGACCCATACCGAATTTGCACGCCAGGTTCCCAAGGGTGTGGTGGTTTACGAACTTGCCGGTTCCCTGTTCTTTGGCGCTGTAGACAAGTTCAAGGAAACCCTGAACCGCATCGCTGTGAAGCCCAAGATTCTTATCCTCCGCATGCGTAGCGTTTCCAGTATCGATGCTGCCGGTATCAACATGATTGAAGACTTGCTGAACCACTGCAAGGCCGACGGTACCCAGCTGTTGCTTTCTGGTGTGCATGCCCAGCCGGTGGTTGCCTTGACTCGCGCAGGTGTCATGGCTCAGCTTGGTGAAGAAAACGCCCTGGGTAACATTGACGCTGCCCTGAACCGCGCCCGCGAACTCCTGGGCCTGCCTGTGGTCGATGTTTCTGTGGATCCGAACCCCACTGTGAGCTGGGAAAAGGGTCTCGATAAGCCTTGGCTGCCTGAAGAATCCAACGCAGCCGTGGCCGAAGGCACTCCCGAAGTCATCGCAGAGAAGGTTTCCGAGGAACCTGTCTGGAAGATTGAAGACGAAAAGAAATAGTGTTGCGCGAAAAGGGGCGCAGTCGCGCCCCTCAAAGTAACGTTTTGTTAACTGTGACGGCTGTCTCATTGTGAGAGCTGTCACTTTTTATTTGGGTGGCTTAGGGATATATTATGGACATGAAGATCACCCCGACATTCATTCTCAGCTATGCAACCGTCTTTCTGGGTGTTGCCTTGATGCTGACTTCCTTCATGTCCTAAAATCTTTCTATTTTTAGGCCTATGTTCAAGATAGGCGTAATGGCTTCCGGTGGCGGAAGTAATTTTAAGGCGATCATCGACCACATTGGTGAAGGTGATCTAGAAGCACAGTGCAAGTTCCTGATTACCAATAACGGGGGCTGTGGTGCTGTTGGTCATGCAACCACTTACGGTATCCCTGTGTACCATATTTCGGGTAAGACGCATCCCGACGAAGCCGAGTACGAGAAGGCTCTTTGTGCTGTGCTGGATGAACGCCCGGTGGACCTGCTGATTTTGGCCGGCTACATGAAGAAGTTGCCGGATTGCCTTATCGAGAAAATGCCGGACCGCATTTTGAATATTCATCCTTCGCTCTTGCCCAAGTTTGGCGGTAAGGGCTTTTGGGGACTGCACGTTCACGAAGCCGTGCTTGCCGCCGGCGAAACGGAATCTGGCCCTACAGTGCATCTGGTTTCCAACGAAATTGACAAAGGCCGCATTCTTGCCCAGCGCAAGGTGCCTGTGATGCCAGACGATACTCCCGAGGTGCTTCAGGCCCGCGTTCTGGAGCAGGAACACGACATTTACTGGCGTACGATCAAGGAGTACGGGGAAAGTTTAGTTTAAAGCGGAAAGGATAAAGGTTAAAGGGGTGAAGTTTAAACCACCTGCATTTCTTGATGGAATAGAATCTCCTGTAGAGGGGGAGGTTGCTATCCGTGGTAACTTCCCAGGAAAAATTATTGTAGGCATTGACGAAGTTGGCCGAGGCCCCCTGGCTGGCCCTGTGGTGGCTTGTGCTGCTGTTCTAAAAAGCCCCGATGCGCTTTTGACGCTGAATGACTCCAAGAAGCTGACCCGCCCTAAGCGCGAAGCCATGTTCGATGCGGTGAAGGACGCTTGTTCCTGCTATGCCATCGCCAGCGCTAGTGTTGCAGAAATCGATGAAATCAACATTCTTGAGGCTGACTTTCTTGCCATGCGTCGGGCTTTGCAGGCTCTAGGCTTGGCTGGAATCCAGGAGTCTGCGCCGGAAATTCCTGTGGAAGTAAAGGGCTCCTTTGCAGAAGCTGCAGGCCTTGGCACTGGAGAGAATCCCCAGGTTTTGATTGCTGTGGATGGAAATTTGAAAATCCGCGGAATCCCCCAGGATATCCAGATTCCTGTGGTCAAGGGTGACGGGCATATCGCAAGTATTTCTGCGGCATCCATCTTGGCGAAGGTCTTCCGTGACCGCTATATGGATGAACTTGAAAAGAAGTTCCCTGGCTACGGGTTTGATAAGCACGCTGGTTACGGCACCAAGGCTCATCTTGATGCCATCAAGAAACAGGGCTATACCCCTGAGCATCGCATGAGTTTCCATCCTAAGAGTCTCCAGACAGAACTGGATTTCTCTGCCTAAGTTTCCCTAAATTGTAAGAATAAAAACACATTGTACCCGCAAGGCGGGTATTTTTGTAGATTGTGGATACTAGGTTGAAAAACTCTTGATGAAAATATTGCTATCTTATTGTCTATCAACGAGTTACGTATTTTCGAGGACGGACCTCGGGGCGTGGCTTGACCTGGAATTAGTGGGCTTTTCTACAAGAAAACTGGGAGGTTTATCTTGAATAACTCGATTCCTTTAGTCCAAATGGTGACCCAGTCGGACATCGCTACTATCGTTGTCCTTTGCATTTTGGCAATTATGTCCCTGGGCTCCTGGGGCATTATCATTGTCAAGTACATCGTGAACAAGAAGAATCAGCGTGCAAACGTGATTTTCTTCCGTAAGTTCAGCAATGTTCAGCAGTTCGTTGAATTGCAGGCCTTGTGCGAAACTGCAGACGAAAGTGCCCTGCGTCGCCTTACCGACGAAGTTCTTAAGGAAGCCTCCAAGTTCAGTAACTTCGTGAGTTACGACTCTATCCAGCATCGTGCTTCCTTGCTGGAAGACACAATTCAGCGTTCTATCGAAGGCCTGCGCCTAACAGAAGACCGTTACCTCAGCTTCCTTGCAACTTGCTCTAACCTGGCTCCCTTCTTTGGCCTGCTTGGTACCGTGTGGGGAATTATGGTGGCCTTCTTCCAGATTGGCCAGCACGGCTCTGCAGACCTTACCGTGGTTGCTCCCGGTATCGCCATGGCCTTGATCACCACTGTTGGCGGCCTCGTGGTTGCTATTCCCGCTTCTGCCGGTTATAACTACTTTACCTCCCATAACGGACAGAACGAAATCTCCTACTATAACTTTGGTTCCCAGGTGCTGAGCTTGTTCAAGCGCGGCGACTTGCTGGCATTGGAAGAAGTAGCCGGCTAGGAGGCTTGAGTGAAGCGTAGCCGCGGAAAAGAACTTAAGCAGGAGATGAACCTGACGAACATGATCGACATCGTGTTCGCCATCTTGATCGTGTTCATCATTTCTGCACCGCTCATGAGCCAGGGCGTCAAGGTTGACTTGCCCAAGGCTGAAGCGCCCACCATGGAGCAAGAAAAGCTCCTGAAGGTGTCTATCACCAAGCAGGAAGAACTTTACATCGCCGATATGATGGTTGACTTCAAGAGTTTTAACAATGTGTTCAAGTCCTTGTGGAATGGCGAGATGGCTGTGGTCATCAATGCCGACGAGGATGTGAACTATGGCCTTGTGATGAAGGTCGTGACCCAGGTGCAAAAGCTGGGCGTGACCAAGCTTGGTTTCCTTACCATGAACCCTAAGGAACAGCCGGGTAAATAGTGGCAAAAGAAAAGGGACAGGTACAGTATTTCGCCAGTAGCGATAACGGGATGATGTTCAAGATCATCCTGTGTGCCGTACTGTTCCATGCTCTCCTAGTGGGCGTTTGCATCGGTATTCATTATATCGACTTTAAGAAGGAACCGGAGCCTATTCCCGTGTTTGAAATGGTCCAGGTCCAGCAACCTCCCAGGGTGCGTCCGACTCCGCCGAAGCCAAAGCCCCCTGAACCTAAGCCGGAGCCGCAGGAGCCCAAGCCCGATGTAAAGCCTAAGCCCACGCCGAAGCCCAAGGTGAATAAGCAGCTTCCGCCGGACATCAAGCCCGAAGAAAATAAACCGGACCCAGAACCGGAACAGCAGCCGGATCCTGAGCCGCAGCCAGAACCGGAGCCGGAACCGCAGGAACCTGTAGACGATTTTGAAATTGACGATATGGATTTGCCTACGGCTGTGGAAGCGCCTAGCTTGAATCCGGTTGGTTCTGTGGATATGGACCCCTTGATGCAAGTTTATCTGGAACGGTTGAAACAGATTATTATGGGTAATTTCAATCCGCCCAGCAACTTGAAGATCCGTAAGGATATCAAGACCACAGTTCAGTTTACGGTGGACCGCTTTGGTGGAATTACCGCGATCACGTTGAAGCGCTCCTCTGGAAACAAGACCTGGGATCATTTGTCTGTTAGAGCTGTTCAAATTTCCAAGGTTCCGGAGCTTCCGCCCAACTATCGCGCCCCTTCGTTGATTTTGCACTTTAACTTTACTCCTAACTAGGACCTGACTACCGTTTAGAGGATTCTGAATTTTATGTTGTCGAAGATTAAACAGTTGCTTTCTTTTGCATCGCTGGTGCTCTTTGCATACTTGCTGTTCTCGCCGGTAATGAGCTTTGCCGCCATTGATACCATTGCCGTAGATGTGGGTATCTCTGTGTTCAAGACCATGCCTATTGGCGTTGTTCCTTTTACTGAAACCAAGGGAATTGAATGGATTGAAGAAAAGCCTCATCAGATTGTGACCCGTGATGCGGAACTTTCTGGTCGCTTTGAAGTAATTGCCTCTGACAAGTTTAATCTTGCCTTGTTCAGCCGTAGCCGAGCCAAGCATTATATCACAGGCAAGGTGACTCCTGTTGATGGTGGCAAACTGAAGTTGGAATGCTTCTTGTATGTCTCTCAAACCAAGGACCTGCTGTTGGGCGAAGCTTATACCATTACCCAGCAGGACTTGCGCCGTGCCATGCACAAGTTCTTTGACCAGGTGATTTATCGCCTTTGGGGCGAACGTGGTGTCGCCTCCACAAAGCTAGCCTATGTTTCCAAGATGGATGGAATCAAGCAGGTTGTGATTTCTGATTATGACGGATTCCATCGTTCCCAGATTACTCGTGATACGACCATTAGCATGATGCCTGTGTGGATGACGGGTAACAAGGGCTTGATCTATGTGAACTTCAAGACTCATCGCCCGAAGCTTTATTCCAAGATGTTTGGCGGCAGTGAAAAGTCCCTGTTCCCCCAGCTGGATCAGACATACAGCCCTGCGGTGAATCCGAAAACAGGCGAATTGCTTTTCTCTTCTACGGTTGATGGAAAGACTGATTTGTATATCGGTAATCCAGCTACAGGCAAAGCCAAGAAGTTTGCATACCTTAAGAGCAACCAGACTAGCCCTGCATGGAGCCCCTATGCTACCGAAGTCCTGTTTACCAGTGACCGCGGTGGTGGTCCCCAGATTTTTGTAATGGGTAAGGACGGTAGCGATATGCGTCGAGTGACTTTCATGGGACGCTATAATGAACGTGCCAGCTGGTCTCCGGAAGGTGATCGTATTGCCTATACCTCTATGGACAATGGCAAGATGAATATCTACACCTGCGCACTCGATGGTTCTGACATTATTCAGTTGACCAATAACGCAGGCAATAATGAGCATCCTACCTGGTCTCCTGATGGCAAGCTCATCGCTTTCGCAAGCAACCGTAGTGGTACTTATCAAATTTATATCATGAGAAAGGACGGTTCCAATGTGACCCGTATTACCAATTCCGGTGAGAATACTTCTCCCACTTGGTCTTTCTTCTATGATGATGAAAATAAACAACAAACAAAAGAAGGTGCAAAATGAAAAACATCGTAAAACTCGCTTTGGTGGCATCCGCCGCTGGTCTCTTTTTTGCTGCTTGCTCCAAGCCGCAGCCTCCTGCAACAGAACCTGCTGCAGCCCCGGCTCCCGTTGCTGAAGCAGCTCCTGCAGCAGCCCCGGTTGCAGAACCTAACGCAGACTCCCTGGCTGCAGAACAGGCTCGTCTTGAAGCTGAACGCATTGCCCAGGAACGTGCTCGTCTCGAAGCAGAACGTGCTCGCCTGGAACAGCTCATCAACCAGATCATGAGCGAAGATGTGTACTTCGACTTTGACCGTTCCGAACTGACTGAAAAGGCTAAGGAATTGCTGGCTCAGGTTGGCGAACTCCTGATTAAGGAAGAACGTTTCACTGTGACTATTGAAGGTCATACCGATGCTCGCGGTACTGAAGACTACAACTTCACCCTGGGTGCAAAGCGTGCTATGAAGGTGAAGGAATTCCTGGCTGCCTACGGTATCGATGGCAAACGCATGGAATCTGTCAGCTATGGTAAGGAAGCTCCCAAGGCAGAAGGTGCTACTGAAGAAGCTTATTCTCAGAACCGTCGTGCCAACTTCCGCGTGAACATCAAGGAGTAATAAACTGGGTGTTGTGGGCAAGTTTACTTGTCCTTGACCAAGGTTGAATTCTTGAATTGCAAAACGACAACGTGATTTAATTACTGAGGCGTATATGAAACGTTTGGCTAGTGGTTTTATTTGCTTGGCTGCCATTTCCATGGCTTTGACCGGTTGTAGCAAGGTGACTATGCTTCGTACCGAGGAGATGAAGTCCGTCGGAAACGATGTGCAGACAACGGTTCAGCAGAATGCTGCCTACACTGTTGAAACTCTGAGTGCGCAGAATGATTCTTTGCGTGCAGAACTTGATTCTGTCAATGCTCGACTGAATGCTGCATCTCTTGCACAGAAGCGAATGCAGGCTGAAATCACGATGCTTTCTCGTCGCGTATCCGACGAATCCGAACGCAATGACTCTAGACAGGAAGAAATCATCTACCGTCTGGATATGCTGTTAGGCAAGTCCGACAAGATTCTTGCCAAGAAAGTGGTGGTTAGCGGTGCTCCTGCTGCTCCCATGTCCTTGGATAGTCTTGAACGCGAAGCTGAAAAGCTGGTGGAAGCCGAGGCCATGTTCAATACAGCCCGTTCAGATTATCACCGCGGTGAATACAAGCTAGCTTACTCCGGCTTCAAGCAGGTCTACGAACAGATGAAGACTGGCGAACTTGCCGAGAATTCTCTGTACTGGATGGCAATCTGCCTGATTGATGTAAATCAGATGGACAAGGCAAAGAAGGTTTTCGCTCGTATGTCTGAAGCCTTCCCGGACGGTCAGAAGACTTGCCCTGCCATGTTCAAGCTTGCTAACATCTACGGTGATGAATGCGATATCGATATGCAGAAGCAGTATCTGCAGAAGATCCTTTCCAACAAGACTTGCGAGGCATCCGGCGAATTTGAACAAGCTGCCGAAATGCTTCAGGAAATTCTTGAAAAGGAAGAAAAGAAGAATGAGGACGGTACTCCTGCCGAAGTTTGCGTTCCTAAGGAACAGCCTGCAGAACAGAATGCTACGGAAAATGCACCTGCCGCAGCACCTGCTACAGAACCGGCTCCCAATGCAAACGCAACTCCTGCAACAGAAAGTGCCGCTCCCGCTGCTGCTCCGGCTGCAGCACCGGCTACAACTTCTGCACCGGTTCCTGCAAACTAAAACCTCATAGTTTTTTCTAGAAGAGAACAAAAGTGCCGTTGGTCCTAGGATCAACGGCATTTTTATATCGATTTTGCCAGTGGCGGTATCGCGAATTATTTACGGTTCGTCAGCGTCAATGATGACGCGTTCCACCTTGGCACCAAGATTTGCCATCTTTGCTTCGAAGTCTTCATAACCGCGGTCCAGATGGTAGATTCGACTGATCTTGGTTTCGCCGTCGGCAATGAGGGCGGCAAGGACCATGGCCATGCTGGCGCGAAGGTCGGTACCCATGACTTCGGCACCTTCCAGCGGGAGGCCGCCCTTGATGGTGGCTGTATTACCGCTGATGGTTATGTTTGCTCCAAGACGTTCCAGTTCGGCCACATGCTTGAAGCGGTCGTTATAGACGGTGTCCTGGATAACGCTGTTGCCTGGGATGGAAAGAAGGGTTGCCATTAGGGGTGCCTGCATGTCCGTGGGATATCCCGGGAAGGGCAACGTCTGGATGGTGATGGGCTTCAGTTCCTGACCGCGGGCGTCCACTTCGGCCCAGTCGGCGCCTACGTTCACCTTGCAGCCCATTTCGCGGAAGGCGTCCAGGGTGGAGGCGATATGTTCGGGAATGATCTTGTTTACCTTGACGCAGCCGCGGGTAATGGCGGCGCAGCAAAGGAAGGAGCCTGCCTCGATACGGTCTGGAATAGTGTAGCCATTACCGGGGCGGAGGGTTTCGACGCCCTGCACCGTAAGGGTACGGGTGCCGCGGCCCTGGATCTTTGCGCCCATGCCGATGAGGAAGTCCACCAGGTTGTCGATTTCAGGTTCCAGAGCTGCATTTTGCAGCACGCTTGTACCCTTGGCGAGGGTTGCTGCCATCAAGACATTTACGGTGGCGCCGACGCTGGAAATAGGGAAGTGGAACGTACCGCCGGGAAGGCGTCCGTCGCAGGTTGCTTCTACGTAACCGCGGGTCAAAGTAATCTTTGCGCCGAGAGCTTCAAGGCCCTTCAGATGCAAGTCGACAGGGCGGGGGCCCCAGGCGCATCCGCCAGGAAGAGAAACGCGGCAACGGCCAAAGCGGGCCACCAGAGGTCCAAGCACATAGAAACTTGCTCTCATGGTCTTGACCAGTTCATAGGGTGCTTCAAGATGGTCGGCACCGCGAGTGTCGATCTTCAGCGTGTGGGCTTCGCCACTAATGCGGCAACCGATGACGCGAAGCACGTCGGACATTGTCTTCATGTCTTTCAGATGCGGAACATTGGTGATTTCGGAAACACCGTCTGCCAGGAGGGCTGCTGCCATTACGGCGAGCACGGCGTTCTTTGCGCCTGAAACTTCAACTTCGCCGACCAGCGGCTGCTTAACTTGGGGAACAATAAACTGGTACATTTCAAGTCTCTTTAATTTACACGCCCAAATCTAGAAATTTTACCATATCTTGCAGGCTTTGTATATGAGAATAGCAAGCTTAAAAAAGCTTGCTTATAAGGCCCCCTTTAGGGAGACTGTTTTTATGTGGGTCTTGTTCAGCCCCTATTTTAATTTTGCTTTGCTAACGGTAATGACCTTGGCTTCGTGGACAACGCGGGTTCTTGCAACAAAGTCGTGGAGAGCTCGACGCTTGGGGTCCAGAATGACAATAAGGTAGCCCAGTCCGTAGAACATCAGTGTGAACTGGGTAAAAATGCTTGCCACGTAGCGGACGATGGCGGAAAGCCAGGTCAGTTTTTCTCCGTCAAAGGTCTCGATATGAATTCTGAAAAGTCTTTTGCCGGGGGTGGAGGAGGTTAGCGCATTGAATACGATAAAGTAGATTGCCTGGACGATACCCCAGATGGTAAGGAAGAGATGCATACCGGTGGCGCCGAGCAGGTTGTTCAGGGCGGATTCGGAATTGGGGTCGGTAATGTAGGCGTTCATGGCGTCAGAAATTGCTGCCAGATCAACCAGCTGCATCTGGTTCATTACTAACAACATAACAACACCGAAGGCAGACAGGATGAAGTTGTCTACGAAGTAGGCGAGGGCTCGAGTAAGGAAGGTGGCGTAGCGCTTGCCAGTCTTATGCTGGGCAAGGATTGCCTCAAGGGCTGCCTTCACCTGTTCCTCTTCGGTCATGTTTTCTGCGGCGGCTTCCTTGGCTTCTTCGGTTTCTGCCCAGGTGACCCAGGCTTCCATTCCAGAATGCCATACCAAGGTTTCGGGCTTTATGGTGCCGGCCTTTACAAAATCCTTGATTTCATCGATAGAGAAGGGGCCTTTGCGTCGGTCGCCCTCTGTTACGGTTTCGTCTATGTAATACCAAATCATACGAACTAAATGTAGTAAAAAAGCGGCTAGGAACTGCATTGACGTAAAAGCCGAAATTTTGAAAAAAAACTAGATTTGGGGCTTATGATGAACTTTAAGGTTGGCCAACGTTACGTAAGTCAATCGGAACCTTCTCTGGGGCTTGGCATAGTCACAGAGGTGCAGGACCGTATTGTCAAGATTTCTTTCCCTGCCGTGAACGATGTGCGCATGTACCGTTCCATGGGGGCTCCCGTTGATCGTTTTGTTTTGGAAGCTGGCGAAACCGCCAAGAGTGAAAAGGGTGTTTCTTTTACCGTAGAAAAAGCGACCGAAGTGGACGGTATCATGGTCTATGAGGGCCGTGCCGGTAGATCCATGAAGGAGTCTGAGCTGAATGCAAAGATTTCCATTGCAAGGCCTGCGGACCTTTTCCGAGCTTTGACCGAGAATCGCGTATCCAATAGCGAACAGTTCCAGCGTCGCGAACAGTCCATGGACCTTTCCTGCAAGTGGATGTCCTCGACCGTACGCGGTATGATTGGACCTCGTGTCAGCAAGATTCCCCATCAGTATTACCTTTGCCAACGCGCCTGCTCCAGCTCCGCGCTGCCCCGCCTAATGCTTTCTGATGAAGTGGGGTTGGGTAAGACTATTGAGGCGGGCATGATCTGGCATGCCCTGAAGGCCCGCGGTCGCTTGACCCGAACCCTGATTATCGTTCCCGAGACTTTGAAGCACCAGTGGCTTATCGAAATGAAGCGTCGTTTCAACCACCTGTTTACCTTGGTGGACGAAGGCTACCTGAAGGGACTTTTCGTGGCCGATGACGACGATAAGCCCAATCCGTTCTCTGTGGCCAACGATATTATCTGCTCCATCGATTTCCTGATCAAACAGCCTGCCCTTATCGAAGACTTGCTGAAGACCAAGTGGGACATGGTGATTATCGATGAAGCCCACCACCTGGTTTGTGAAGATGGCTTTACCAGCCACGAGTACCTTTTGGCCAATGCGGTTATCCAGCGTTCCAAGGGTGTATTGCTCCTGACGGGTACGCCGCTGCAGTTCCATCCGGAATCCCAGTTCAATCGTCTTAAGATGCTGGACCCGGTTCGTTTTGCCGACTATAACAACTTTATCAAGGACCAGGATGCCTACCGCAAGCTGGTTAATGAACTGAACAAGCTGCCGACGGATCCTGGTCAGCAGATGAGCTGGGACGACCTGAACGAAATCGTTCCCAAGAAGTCCATGATCCGCCCCTGGCTGGAACAGGAAAGTGCCAAGTCCATGTCTGCGGACGAATGGATTCGCCGTATCGTGGACGCCGTGGGCACTGGTTCTGTGGTGTTCCGCAATACCCGTAAGGGTGTGGGCGGATTCCCCAAGCGTGTTCTCGACGAAGTTGCCCTGGAACCGGACCTTGAGTATCGCGACATGGTGAACGCTGCTGCGGAGCAGGATCTGGATATGTCTACCGACATTCAGGAAAACGGCCTGCTTTGCACGTCCTATTCCGATGCGTGGGCTAGGGACGAACGATACGTCTGGCTCAAGAAGTTCCTTAAGGAACATAAGAACGACAAGGTTCTCCTGATTTGTGAATCTATGCAGGTGGTGCTAGCTCTTGAAGCGCTCCTGACGGAATACATGGGCGAGGGCGCCTTCTCCATGTTCCATGAGAACATGACCATTATGGCCCGCGACAAGGCTGCCGCCAACTTCAGTAGACCCGATGGTGCCAACCTGTTGATCGCTTCTGAAATCGGTTCCGAAGGCCGTAACTTCCAGTTTGCCCATCATCTGATTCTCTTTGACCTGCCGTTGGACGCCTCCTTGGTGGAACAGCGTATTGGCCGTCTGGACCGTATCGGTCAGACAGAGGACATTATCATTCACGTTCCTTATGTGAAGGGCTCTGGTCAGGAAGTCATGTTCCGCTGGTACCACAACGGCTTGAACGCCTTTGGTACTCCTATGATGAGCGGTGGCGAACTGTTCATGAAGTATACCGACGAACTGATTGCCTCTTTGGCTGAACCTCAGGAACTGCTCCAGAATTTCATCGACAACGTGATTCCCAAGGTCAAGAAAGACAGCGATGCCATGCGCAAGAACATCGAGAAGGGTCGCGACCGTCTGTTGGAATTTAACTCCCGCAATCCGGCCAAGGCCAAGGAAATTACCGACGAAATTGAACGTATCGATGCCGTTCCCGATCTGCAGACCTTGGTGTTCTCCTCTTTGATGGACCGCGGTCTTGAAATTGAGAAGAGCAAGATCCCCGGCTGTTTCGTGATTACCATGGGAACCCAGGTGGAAGCTGGCTCCGTTCCGGGCATGCCTGAATCCGTGGGCGGTATTCCGGGAAGCAGCAGTGCTGGCGGTCGTGTGGTCCAGGAAGTGGGAACCTTTGACGAAGGAACCGGTGGCGGTGACGAAGATGCCCGCTACAGCGATTCCTCCAGCTTGACCGTGACTTTCGACCGTAAGGTCGCCATGATTCACGATGAAGTGGACTTTGTCAGCCTTGAACATCCCTTGTCTCAGGGTGTGATGGATTTTGAAACCACGCTGGACAATGGCGCTGTAGCTTGCAACATCTGGCCCAACTCTGGTATGCGCGGCCTTTTGATGCAGTACAACTTTGCCGTAGACTTTTCCATTTCCGAGGAATGGGGCGTGTCTGATATTGCTGGCCCCAAGTACCTCAGCGTGTTGGTAAGCCCTACCGGCGAAGACATGTCTGCCAAGTTGGAAGATCTTTCCAAGGCTTCTTTCAAGGACGTTCCTGTGCCTCAGGGTAATCCTGCCGTAAATATGACCCTTAAGTACTTTGGTAAGGATGGCCTTGCCATTGCTCGTCGAGTGGTTATGACCCAGGCTAAGGAACTGGCTGAAGTTGCAGCAGAAGCCGTGGAAGCTAGAGCCGAACAGGAATACCAGCGAATGAACCATTTGCTGATGATGCGCGGCAAGGCGGGTAACAACGAACAGTTGAAACAGCTCCGCAAGAACGCCCAGGAATGGAAGAAGATTATTTCCAACCCGCAGCTCCGCTTGGATGCCATCCGTCTTCTGGTTTGCCGCTAACCTTTAAACTTTAACCTCTCCGCTTTACGCTAATTATGAGTGAATTAAGAAAGAACATTTTGAATGAAGCCCATCGCATTGTGGTGAAGATCGGTTCCCGCATTTTGGTGGATTCCGAGAAGGGTGGCGTCCGTACCCGTTACATCCAGAAACTGGCTGATTCCGTGGCTCGCCTTATGGAAGCTGGCAAGGAAGTGGTGATTGTGACTTCCGGTGCTGTAGGTACCGGCATGAGCCAGCTGGGCTACAAGGAAAAGCCCACGGTTATCGCCGAGAAGCAGGCTTGCGCCGCTGTGGGCCAGATCGACCTGATGTACGCTTACCGCGAAATGTTCCGCTGGTGTCAACTTTCCGTTGGCCAGATTCTTTTGTCTGCCGAGGACTTCCGCGACCGTAACCGCTACAAGAACTTGCAGAACACCATCAAGGCCATGCTTACCCGTAAGATTGTTCCCATCATTAACGAGAACGACTCCTTGGCGGTTGCCGAAATCAAGGTGGGCGATAACGACAAGCTGTCTTCCGACGTTGCATTGTTCCTTGATGCCGACTTGCTCTTGATCTTTACCGACGAAGACGGCCTCTTCGATGACAATCCCAAGAAGAATCCCAACGCACGCTTGCTGCGTTTCGTTCCCGAGATTACTCCTGCGGTTCTCGCCTTGGCAGGCAAGCCCGGTGAAGCGGGCTCCGCTGTAAGTACCGGCGGTATGCGTAGTAAGCTTGAGGCCATCCGCAACGTAACCAAGAGCGGCTGCAATGCGTTCCTTGCTTGCGGTATGCGCGTGCTGCCCCACGAAGTGATTCTGGAACAGGCCGAGGGAACTTTGTTCGTAGGTTCCAAGAAGAAACTTAACAGCCGTCAGCGTTGGCTCAGCTTTATTACCACTCCCCGCGGAAGCGTGGTGGTGGACGAAGGTGGCGTGAAGGCACTCCGCGAAAAGCATTCCAGCCTGCTGCCTGTGGGTGTTGTTTCTGTGAAGAAGCATTTCGACAAGGGTGACCTGATTGAAGTGCTCTGCGAATCAGGCGAAGCCGTAGCCCGCGGTGTTGCCAAGTTCGATAGCGAAACCCTGAAGCTGGTGCTTCACAAGAAGACCGCGGAAATCCATGCCTTGCTGGGTAAGGACGTTGCCGACGAACTTGTACACAAAAACGACTTGGTAGTATTTTAAATGAACAATGTATAAATTCTTCATTTTTCATACTTAATTTTTAACTGGTAAGATTATGGCAGAAGATCAGAACATCGATGATTTGGCCGAAGAATCGGCGGAACTCCCGAAAGTTGAAAGCCAGGAAGATCTGGCTCGCATTATCCAGGCATTGGTTTTTGCCTCTCCGGATATTGTGACTTTAAAGAAGCT
This sequence comes from Fibrobacter sp., assembly GCA_024398965.1. Lineage (NCBI taxonomy): Bacteria > Pseudomonadati > Fibrobacterota > Fibrobacteria > Fibrobacterales > Fibrobacteraceae > Fibrobacter > Fibrobacter sp. Next base: position 24,981 of record JAKSIF010000018.1, read on the forward strand.
GCGCGAAATCCTTGGCGATTTTTTGGATGCTCGTCTGGTGTCCGATGCCTTGATTGCCGCCAATGATTCCCTGAACAAGATTAACTCTCCCTTTGAGATTGTGGAACAGGCTGGCGGTTATCGCTTTAGAACTCGAGCCAAGTATTATCCCTGGGTACGCAAGCTGTTCCCCGAGGCAAATGCCCGCCGCTTGAGCCAGGCCGCTTTGGAAACCCTGGCCGTGATTGCCTACCAGCAGCCCATTACCAAGGCCGCCATTGAACAGGTCCGTGGCGTTTCTTCTGTGGATGGTCCTATCCGTAACCTGCTGGACAAGGGCTTTATTGCTCTGGGCTCCCGCGCCGAAACGGTGGGCAACCCTTACACTTATGTTACCACTCAGGAATTCATGAAGTATTTCGGAATCAACCGCATTCCCGAAGACTTGCCGCGCTTGCGTGAATTCAGTGAACTTCTGGAAGCCGGAGCCTTGGTGCCCCAGTACGCCAAGCCGGAATCCATTGCCGCCGAAGAACCCGTTGAGCCGGAAGAAAACCCGGATCAGGTTGAACTTTCCATGGGAGATCTGTAATGGCCTGCACTCCCTTAATGCAACAGTATTACGATATCAAGGCGCAGAACCCTGGTTGTATTCTGTTCTTTAGAATGGGTGACTTCTTTGAACTTTTCGAAGAAGACGCTGTTATCGCTTCTAAGATTTTGGGCATTACCTTGACCAGCCGCAATAACGGCGCGTCCGGTGCAACGCCCCTTTGCGGCTTCCCGCACCACGCTGCTGAACGTTATGTTCCCAAGATGGTTGCTGCTGGTTACCGTGTGGCTATTTGCGAACAGGTGGAAGACCCGAAACTCGCCAAGGGGATTGTCAAGCGCGACATTGTGGAAATCATCAGTGCCGGTACCGCTATGAACGAAGCTAACCTGGATGCCAAGGAAGCAAACTACCTTTGCGCCTACATTCCGGGAACCTTTGAAGAAAAATCCGAAGGCAAGGGCGCCGAAGAAGCCGCCGTGTTTGCCATCGCCGATGTGACCACCGGTTATTTGGCAACTTGCAAGAGTTCTGTGCAGGCTTTTGAATGTGAATTCTGCCGTCGCATGCCCAAGGAAATTCTCGTTCCCGAGGGAACCAAGATTCCGGCAGGCGTCATGGATCTGGTAAAGTCCGAAAATATTTTGATTACGGAGTTGCCTGCTTTCCAGTTTGGGGAAGAAGCTGCCCGCGATACTTTGTTCAGCCACTTCAAGGTGGAAGCCTTGGACGGCCTCGGTCTGGATGGCCGCCCCGAAGAAACTTCTGTGACTGGCGCCATGCTTCAGTACCTTATGTACCAGAAGAAATCCGAGCTGTCTCATTTTACAGCTCTCGAGATTTTGAATCTGGACGACTACATGACGCTGGATCCCAGCACCTTGCGTAACCTGGAACTGGTGCGCCCGCTGAACGCCGACGACATCAGCAGCACCCTCTGCTATGTGCTGGACTTTACCGTTACCGCCATGGGTGGCCGTACTTTGAAGGACTGGGTCAGCCATCCGCTGATTTCCGTGGACCGCATCAAGGAACGCGAAGAAGCCGTTGACGAACTGGTGAACAATCCTGTTGCCCTTGACGAACTGAAGGAATCCCTCACTTCCATTTTGGATATGGAACGTTTGATGGGCCGTGTAGGCTCTGGCCGCGCCAACGCTCGTGACTTGGCTGGTATGGGCCGCTCCCTGGCTCAGGCTTCCAAGGTGGCCGAAGTTTTGGAAGGTTTGCGTTCACCCATTTTCGAACCTATGCGTGAGGCTTTGATTCGCGCCCAGGGCAGGGGAGAGGAACTTCTCAACCAGTTTAACGAAGACCTGCCTTTGACTGTCCGCGAAGGCGGCATGATTCGTGAAGGTGCCAACGCCGAGTTGGACGCCATGAATGCCGACATCAAGGATCGTCGCCAGTGGATTGCTTCCCTTGAATCTCGCGAAAAGGAACGCCTGGGAATCCCCAGCCTGAAGGTGGGGTACAACAAGGTCTTCGGTTACTACATCGAAGTGACCCGCGCCGCCATGGCCAAGGCGACGAATCCCATTCCCGACGAATATATTCGTAAGCAGACCACGGTAAATGCCGAACGCTACATCACTCCGGAAATGAAGGAATGCGAATCCATCATCAGCAACGCCGAAGTGAACATCCACGCTCTGGAATACAAGATTTTCTCTGAACTCCGTGACCGCGTCAACTCCTGGCGTGCAGAACTTCAGGAAATTGCCAACGCCATTGCCCGCGTGGATACGCTGTACAGTTTCGGCCGCGCCGCCCGCAAGTACAACTACGTCTGCCCCGAAGTTTTCGAAGGCTCCGGCATCGAAATCAAGGGCGGTTTCCATCCGGTGATTGTTGCTGTAAATCCCGACCTGGACTTCATCAGCAACGACGTAACGCTGTCGCCGGAAGCTACCCGACTGATGCTTATCACCGGCCCCAACATGGCTGGTAAATCTACGTACCTGCGTCAGACCGGCCTCATTGTGCTGATGGCGCAAATCGGCTGTTTCGTGCCTGCGGAATCTGCCCGCATTGGCGTTGTGGACCGCATCTTTACCCGTGTGGGTGCCAGCGACCGCCTGAGCCGCGGCCTTTCTACCTTCATGGTGGAAATGATCGAGACCGCAAATATTTTGCGTAACGCCACCGCCCACAGCCTGGTGCTGCTTGACGAAATCGGACGCGGTACCAGTACCTTCGACGGCCTCTCCATTGCCTGGGCTATCGTGGAGACTTTGCACGACGAGCCGGCCCGCGCTGCCCTAACGCTCTTTGCCACCCACTACCACGAATTGACTGGCCTGGTGGAAGATCTGGAGCACGCCGGCAACTACCAGGTAGCCGTTCAGGAGAAGGGCGACAAACTGATTTTCCTGCACAAGATTCTGGAAGGCGCCTGCGACTCCAGCTACGGTATCCATGTGGCTGAAATGGCTGGCCTTCCCAACAACGTGCTGCGCCGCGCCCGCAAGATCTTGATGCGTCTTGAAAAGCACAAGATTGACCCCAGCGACGAAGCCGCCAACAAGAAGTTGAAGGAAAAGCCTCAGGTTGATCTGTTCGCTCCTCCCGACGAAAGCACCATGCTCCTGAAGGAAGAAGTTCGCCGCCTCCGTCCCGAAGAAATGACCCCCATGCAGGCTCTCCAATACCTCATGGACTTGAAGGAGAACTACGGGAACAATTAAAAAGTGAACAATGAAAAATGAACAATGAAAAGAATGCGAGCGACGCTCGCTACATTATGATGCGGCGAAGCCGCGTGTATAAACATTGTTAACTGTTCATTATAAATTCCCTATGATCGATTTCGCAGCATTACAGGACTACGTTTTTGAGGACCGTATTTACGATTCCGAAATCCACGGGCTGGCCCATTGGCGCCAGGTGGAGTTTAACGGCCTATTGCTTGCGAAAAAGACGGGTGCCGATATTACGGTTGTGCGCTTGTTTGCGCTCTTTCACGATTCCAAGCGGGAAAGTGATGGCTACGACGAAACCCATGGTGGCCGCGGCGCGGAATTTGCTAAGAAGTGCCGTGAAGAAAAGCTTTTTGAAATTACCGATGAACAGTTTGAAAAGTTGTATCATGCCTGCACACATCACACTACGGAACGACACAACGGTGATATCACCATTGACACTTGCTATGACGCTGACCGCCTAGACCTAGGCCGTGTTGGCTTTAACCTTAATCCAGTGAAAATGGCATCGACTGTCGGCGCTTTTATTGCAACTCAATCTCGCAAGAAACAAATCCCGCCTAATAAAATGCGGGAGTGGCTTCAAAAATTTGAATTCTAAAAATGAAAACGCCGTTCTAAGCAGAACGACGTTTTTTCATATAGGTTGATTGCGATTCTCGAATGCGATAATACTACGGTTCGATCCAGTTCATACGTCCCTGGAATTTAGCCTCGCTCTTGATAACTTGGAAAGTACAGCTGATTTCCACGCCTGCATTCTTGGGCAGTGCGGCTACGCCAACTGCGGTGCGGGCGTGCTTGCCGTTATCCCCAAGAATCTTTACTGCCAATTCACTGGCGCCGTTGAGAATTGCCGGCTGTTCCTTGAAGTCGGGGGAGGATTGGACAAAACCCTGCATTTGCACTAGCTTCAATGTTTCGCCATCTTCCAGCATGCTCATGGCTGCGGCTATGTTGTTCAACAGGCAAATGGCGGCGCCTTCCGTAGCCTTCTCCTGAGAAAGGGCCGTGGGCACGATGCCTGTATATGCAGAAAAATCACCGTTTACGGAGGGCAGCTGTCCCGAAACAAAAACAATGTCGCCTGCGCGAGTGGCGGGAACGTATGCGGCCAAAGGTGCTGCAACGGCGGGCATTACCAAACCCAATTCTTCAACTTTCTTGATTATGTTCTGCATAAAAAGACCTTCTTGTTTTCGCTTAATATACAATTTAAAAAAGCTCCCGACAATTTGTCGGGAGCTCTTAATGATGATACTTTGCTTTATTTCTTAGTTCCGTCTACCAGTTCGATGGCCATTTTCTTCATGTTGGTGAAGTCCCACTTGCCGGAACCCAGCTTGGGAATATTGTTCACCTTGAACACGGAACCCGGAATCATGAGCGGCGGAATGCCGGACTTGCGGATCTTGCGAGACAGATCCTCTTCGTCGAAGTTTCCGTTGACGAGAAGAACGATGCGTTCACCCTTGACGGAGTCTGGTACTGCGGTAACGGCGAATTCCATGCCTTCCAGCAGCTTGGTTTCTGCAAGGCGAAGTTCCACGGCAGTCAGGGAAATCATTTCGCCGCCAAGCTTGGCGAATCGGCTGTATCGACCGAGAATCTGTACGAAGCCGTCGGGGGTGTGGGTGCCCTTGTCGCCGGTTTTGTACCAGCGGCGTCCATCCTTCTCGAATACAACGCTTGCGGTCTTTTCGGGATCCTTCAGGTAACCCTTCATTACCTGGGGGCCGCTGACCACAATCATGCCTTCGGAGGAGGGATCCAGGAACTCATTGGTTTCCGGGTCGATAATTGCAGTAATGGAACCAGGAATAGCCATGCCGATACTGGATGTATCGTTGCACTTGCCCATGGTCAGGAAGTCGTCCAACAGCACGTTGGGAGCGTTCAGGGTGGCCAGGGGAGAAAGTTCTGTACAGCCGTAGGCTTCGTAGATGTCCTTACCGAACTTCAGCTTGAAGGCTTCGCGCATTTCGGGGCGGAGTTTTTCTGCGCCGGCAACAATGTATCGCAAGGTGTCGAGACACATGGGGTGAACCCAGCGGTTGATGGCGATGGCGCGGAGGAAGGTGGGGGTACCCATAAGGATGGTTGTCTTGTACTGGGCGCAAACACGTGCCAAGGTCTTGATATCGGTGGGGTCGGGGCAAAGCACCATGGGAACACCGTCAAGCATGGGGGCCATGAAGGTCATGGTGAAACCGAAGGAGTGGAACAGCGGCAATAGAGATGTCATTACGTCACCGCGGTGCAGCTTGATGATATAATCCATCTGCTGGGCGTTGGCGACGATGTTCTTATGAGTCAGCTGTACACCCTTGGGAGTACCTTCGGAACCCGAGCTGAAGAGAATCAAGGCGTCGTCGTTAAGTTTGCCGGATTTAAACCACAGGAACTTCAGCAATTTCGCCGGGAAGAACTTAATCTTGGCAGCATCCAGCAGGCGGCCGATGGAACCGAGATTTTCTTCTTCCTCGTCAAGATAGATCATCTTGCAGCGTTTGGCGATTTCATCGAAGGCCGAGTTCTTGCTGGAAAGTTTTGTGAGGAAGGCGCGGGTGGTAACCACCGTAGAAACGTCGGCCTTCTCGATACATCCAAGGACGGTGTCCACAGGGGCGGTGTAGTTCAAGTTTACGGAGGTCTTGCCGGTACCGAGAATGGACATGATGCCGAGAGCTGCATCGCGACTGGTGGGGAGCATGAAGCCTACGCGGCGTTCGCCCTTGGCGACAGAGTGAATCTTGTCGCCAAAGCGGTGGCAGAGGCGGAGCATGCCGTGACCAGAAACGTGGTTGCCTGCGGGATCAATCAAAATGGGACGGTTGCGACGCTTGCGCATTGCCCTAAACCAGAGGGGAACGATGGGCTTGGAATGATCCATAGCCATGTTCCAAACGTCAGCACTCAGTGCCTGCAAATCAGCACGGATTTGTTCCTCAGAGTCCGTTACGGGACGAGCCTTGGAGAAACCTACGCTAACGATACGATTGTAATACTGGGGACGATTGACGGACTCGGAGGCATGGCTGTAACGGCTGCCCCAAAGGCCCTGAATGTAGAAGGGAATAATCTGTGCGCCGGTGTCGTTAACGGCTTCGGAATAGCTGAGGGAGAACTTTGAAATGAAGGGTGACTTGGATACTTCACCTTCGGGGAAGATAACCACCACTTCTCCGTTGAGCAATGCTTGGTGGATTTCGTCCATGGCGGGCTTGGGATCGCGGCGGTTGATGGGAATCAGGAACTTGCCGTGGAACAGCCAACGCTGGTACCAGTCTGCAAAGGTGTTGCGGTTGCTTGCAATGCGAAGAGGACGGGGACTTGCCATCTGGAGCACTGCCCAGTCGATGTAGCTGAAGTGAGGACCAATCAAGAGGGCAGGACCACTTTCGGGAATGTTTTCGCTACCCTTTACGATTACGCGGTAACGGAATACAAAGCTGAAGGCAAAGCGGAGGCCTGCGCGTAAAAGAGTCATGTGATTACTTCTTAGAGTCAGGATGAAAGTCAAGGTGAACATCACTGCTAGAATTAGGAAACAGTGACGTACTTCGCACCTTGTAAAGATGAGCAGCAGGGTCTGTCCACCCATAAGAATGGAAAGAACTATCATCTGGATCATGTTCGATACTGCATGAATTCGCCCAGCCGTATTGGGCTTGGTCAAATTCTGGATTGTTGCACGAAGAATCACGAATGCAGCACCGGTGCTGATGCCAAGAATACTGTAAAGAATAGCCTGCAGCCAATCAATCTGTACAAAGGGAATCAGATACATAACCAGGGCGGAGGCGATGGCTGCAAAGGGGATAAGCCCAGTTTCCACAAAGCCCTTGGAAGAGGCGCTGGCAATGATCGCTCCGATAATAATGCCTGCTCCTGTAAGGGTTACTGTAACGATAAATCCTGCAGAGGTAAGGCTGAAGGTGTTGTCAACACTGTGGCTTGTCATGTGCTGAGCTAAAAGCATCAGAATCTGCATTACACCCCAGAAGGCAGACAATCCCAGAATGGCAAGCTTTGCGCTGGGTATCTTCCATGTGGCACTGAATACGCGACGTGCAGAACGATACTTTGCTGAATCATCTCGCTTACCAACACGGCTAAAGAAGCTGAATATCGTGGTAGCCACAGCTGCGCCCAGGTATATGAACAGGATCTGGTTGAATCCGGTGAAGCCTAGGTAGGCTGCCAGGGCAACTCCCAGCACGTAGTAGATCATGAACCAGGCGTTGGCCTTTACCAGATCACTCCCGTCAAAGATTTCCTTCATGGCACTAAGTCGTGCGGGAACGTGCAAGGCGTAGGCAAGACCGTAGACGCCAACTAGCCCGAAGGCGACCCAGTTGCAGTCTGTCACATAACAGACCGAGATGGCAATAAGGGCTGCTACGGCAATGATGCCTGACCATCCCATGGCTCGGCTCTTTGATTGCTTGCCGACAAAGTAGCTGGCAATTGGCATCATGATGATGCTTGGCACGAACATGGCCACCTGTAGTAGGAAACTTCTCCAAATGAAGGCTGAATCCTGGTAGTTGGCGCTAAGCCAGGTCTGGAAGTGGACAAAGATTCCCATCTGGGTGAATGCCCCGAAGAACACAGCAAAAAAGAAGGGAATGGCTCCGTGGTACTTATACAACTTCATAAAAACTCTAACAAACGAATCGTTATTTCTTCTTGAAGACCTTGCCAAAGCAGAATGCGCAAAGGCCAACAATGACAGTCCAGGAGCCGACCATGAAGATGATTCCACCAATAGAAAGTTCCATGACTAGGCCTCCTTGACCTTAGGTTCAATAACATCGGAATCGCCGACGGGCATGTTCTGCTTGTGAGTGGGGGTGGGGGGCTGGTCAGCGGGATCGCCCTTGCGCCAGGCAAGATAGATCAGCACGTTCAGGAGAACGGTGCAGAGCAGCAGGAAGATTCTCACTCCCCAGGTAAATGAAATCTGGCTCATCTGGTGGCCAAGGAAGGTCACCATGGCGTCGGCAGGAACTCCCTGCAGGCTTACAACGGCCCAACCGTCATGGATAAGCCAAGCTACCAGCACGATGGCCAGGTATGTTGGGCAGACATAGCGGATGATGAATCTAAAGAACTTGGGAAGCTTGAGGGCGGCGCCCTCGTTCATCAGGGCGAATGCCTCGGATTCTTCTGAGCCATCGTCAAGCTTGACTTTACGCTTACCTAGGATGAAGGAGAAGATGAATGCCTGGATCGTTCCGATGAACACCAGGAGGAAGCTTCCTCCCCAGAAGTCGAATTCGTCAACGGCGCCGGCGGCGAGGCCGAAAATGCCTACAAGGCCACCAAGGAAGGTGACGATACTGACGGAAGTGATGGCGCCCTTGCGGCTCTGCTTCAGGTCGTCTTCGCAGAAACTGATAAGGGGTTGGATAATGGAAATAGCGCTAGTGACGCCGGCAATAAATAACATGCCGAACCACAAAGTCTGGAAGAATCCGCCAAAGGGCAGCTGGCCGAATACGAAAGGCATGGTCTGGAAACCAAGTCCGAAGGTGCCAAGCTTGGCGCATTCCTCGATGTTGGCTCCGGCGATAAGAACAGCCATGGGAATCACGATGGTGCCGCCCAGGATGATTTCTGCGAAACCGTTGGTAGAGGCTGCTGTGAGGGAGGAAAGAACCAGGTCTTCCTTGGGCTTAAGGTAGCTTGCGTAGCAGAACACAATACCCATGCCAAGGCTCATGGTAAAGAACACCTGGCCCGAGGCGGCTAGCCAAACGGTGGGGTTGGTGATTTCAGAAAGGTTGGGGTTCCAAACAAAGGCAAGACCCTTGCCGATGCCATCGATAGTCAGTACACGTCCAACGAGAATAAGTCCCATAACCAAGAGTATCGGCATGGTAATCTTGTTGACGCGTTCAATGCCCTTGCGGACACCGAAACTGAGCAGGCCCATGTTGCAGGCGAAGGTAATGAGGAAGAACAGGATTGCTGCGGGGAAGGGACCAATTTGGGTGTTCAGCATAATGTAGTTGCCGAAGAATTCCTTCATGGGGCCGTAGCCGCCAGCAACAACTTCCATCAACTTTCCGGTTGCGGAATAGTATGTGAATGCAAGAATCCAGGACTGGATGAACATGTAGTAGAAACTGATGAACAGCGGGGGCAGAATACAGAGGGAGCCCAGGTGCTTTGCCCAAGGCTTCTTTCCCAGGATATAGTGGAATCCGCCCGGAGCCGTTCCGTGACGCTTACCGCCTGCTGCACGTCCCAAGGTCCATTCCATCCAGGAAAGGGGAATGCCCAGGAGCAGGAAAGCTATCAGGTAGGGGATAATGAAGGAGCCGCCGCCGTTTGTGGCTGCCTGCACCGGGAATCGAAGAAAATTGCCAAGACCGACGGCAGACCCTGCCACCGCCAAAATGACTCCAAGTTTGGAGCCCCAGTTATCGCGATTTTTATTCATTGTTATTCCAATAGAATATTTTCGCAGAAATTTAGAAATTGCTGTGAACAGGATTTTTTTTAGTCTTCAAAAAGGACTCGTAAAGGGCGCTAAATGGGGCTGTTACGGCTGTAACCAAAAAGATTTGGGAAAATACGCTCATTCGTACTTGAAAAGGCTATCTTATTCGTATAACGCAACCGAAGTTGCAAAGGATTGGAAAATGACTGACGTTAAGGGCAAATGGACCTTGATTACTGGCGGCTGCCGTGGTGTAGGTCGCCTCACCGCCATCGAAATGGCAAAGCTTGGTGCAAATATCATTCTGCAGGGACGTGATAAGGCTCACGCTGAACCTGTGATTGCAGAACTTAAGCAGTATGGTGTAGAAGTCCGTGCAGTTGGCTGCAATTTGGAAAATGAATCCGAAATTGACGCCGCTTTGGCCGAAATCGACTCCTGGGGCATCCAGGTAGACTTTGTCTACAATAACGCTGGTCTTATGAGCCATTATTTCCAGGATTATTTGACCAACACCATGTGTGATTTCCGTCACGCCATGGAAGTTAATTTCTTCGCGCCCGTAAAAATTTGCTATCATTTCTTGCCGGGTATGGTAAAGCGTGGTTTTGGTCGCATGCAGCTTACTACAAGTGGCATCGCCAACGAACCGGAACTTTCTGGTTACGCAGCAGCCAAGGCAGCCCTCACGAAGTTTGTTCAAGATTTTGCATGCAAACTAAATGGGACTGACGTGATGATGAACCTTATGGACCCGGGTTGGCTTCGTACCGATCTTGGTGGTCCTAACGCTCCCAACGCACCCGAGACGGTTATTCCGGGCTCCATGATGGGCGTTCTTCTGGACGACAAGAAGAGTGGCCGCTGGTTCTCCGCTCAGGAATTTACCGGAATGAGTTTGACTGACGCATTGGCAAAGGCTGCCAAGGTTCAGTAAAAGGATCCTCCTAACCCCCAAAAGCTGGTGGTGGCTTCGGCTGCCACCAGTTTCTTTATGTTATATTTAATGCCATGAATAGCAATTCTTCTCGTGCAAAGCTCCGCGACGAAGTCTACACCCAGATGATGGTGGCGCAGGCTCGTCTTTCTAAAGATCAGAACACCCAGATGGGCGCAATCCTCGTGTCTGCTGACGGCCGAGTCATCAGTACGGGCTACAATGGCGCTCCCGCTGGTTTTGACGACGAAACCGTTCCCTATACCCGCGAAAAGCAGCTGTTGGCCTACGACCTTCTGGATGCCGATTCCGGGGAACTGATCAGCCATCACGAATTCGAGGCCAACAAGTATCCCTTCATGGTTCATGCCGAGATCAATGCCCTGCATTACGCCCGCGGCAAGGTACCTGAAGGATCCAAGCTTTATGTCATCGGCTTCCCTTGTGAACGCTGCGCTTTGGATGTGAGCCTTTCCGGCGTATCCGAAGTGTTTGTTACAAAGGATGATTACGATCCCAAGTCCACCTTGAACAACAGCCGCGATACCGCCTACTACATGTTTGCACAGGCAGGTATTGTTGTTACCTTGTGCGGTAAGCGCGTTCGCCCGGTGGTGAGCAAGCCCAATAAGTAAAACCTGCTGGCTTGGTTGAATGTCAAAGGGTGCCTCATACGAGGCGCCTTTTCTTTACTTCTTTTACAGGGCGATATTAGGGAAAAACTTTGCGTTTTTAGCACAATAGAGTATATTTCTTACGGGTTAGTATAAAATAGCAAGGTGTTTAGGATTATGGAGAAAAAGTTCCTTTTTGCGGGGCTCGCCCTGTGCGCAGTCCATGCTTTCAGTTCGGTTTATTATGTAGCAACCGATGGTAGCGATAGTGCAGTCGGTTCCAAGGAAAAGCCTTTCGCTTCCCTCAACAAGGCGAATGCCGTTGTGCATGCTGGCGATACGGTCTGGATTCGTGGGGGCGTGTACGACCTGAACGACACGGTTTACTACAAGCGCTACGAGATGACGGCGGGCATTCTTTTGACCGCCAGCGGCGAAAGCGACAACAAGCGCATTTATTACTTCGCATACCCTGGGGAGCGCCCGATTTTTGACGGCACAAATCTCCCTATCGGTCAAGCCTGCAGGAACAAGGGAACCATCGACAGCGTCATGACGACGTCTCCCATTGTGGTGGCGGCAAAATACCTGCATCTGAAAGGTTTTGAAGTCCGTAACACTCCCATGAAGTGCAATTCCAATTCCGGAATTTTCCTTTACGCCAGTAAGCATATTATTCTGGAACAAATCGACAGCCATCATAATGCGGGCCCGGGAATTTTCATTCATGACGGAGCCTCTGGAGGCGGTGGCCATCTTGTGTTGAACTGCGACGCCCACGACAATTACGACCCCACGGGCTGGCAGGGCGATGGCGAAAACGCCGATGGCTTTGGCGTACATTATCAGCACGACGGCGATACTACAAGATTTGTGGGATGCCGTTCCTGGTGGAACAGCGACGACGGCTATGACGTTCTTGCGCAGGAATTCCCTGTCATTGTAGAAAACAGCTATGCCATGGGCAATGGTTATATCAAGTATGGAACTGCAACGCCTCCGGGAGTAAATGGCCACGGCTTTAAGATGGGTTACAGTCGCACAGGTGCCGGCCATCATATCATTAAAAATTGTGTGGCCTGGAAAAACGTAGCTAACGGTTTCTATTCCAATTATACCAATGCTGGCTGCACTTGGATCAACAACACCGCTTATAAAAATGGAGACCGCTCATTCGGTATGGCCTCCACTACTTATGATGCAGATCTGAATCGCACCGCAGATGTGATGCCCTTGTTTGGCGATAACGCCCACGTGCTGAAGAACAACATCGCCATCCCGAATAAGAATTCCCAGATTGGATCTTGCTGGATGAAGGATGCAACTCATGATGAGTATGTGGATTGTCCTACCGGCGAAAACAACACCTGGAACTTTAAGCTGGATTTGACGGAAGACGACTTCATGAGTCTCGATGATCCCAGCTTGACGGTGACGGGCGAGGACCTCTCCAAGATTCCTGGAATTTTAGGCCCGCGAAATCCTGATGGTAGTGTTCCCGATTTGAACTTCCTGAAGCTGAAGGAAGGCAGCCGCGCCATCGACAAGGGCGAAGACATTGGCCAGTCTTTTGTTGGCGCAGCACCTGATTTGGGAGCCTATGAATTCGGAATGATCAAGTCCAGCAGCTCCGACAACACAACTTCCATCAAGGCAGATTTCGCCGCATCTGTGGAGGTCTCTGGGGAAGTATCCGTATTTGACATGCAGGGGCGTTTCCTGGGTTCCTTGCGTGTAGAACAGTTTGGAGGAATAACGGTTGCCGACGTCTTAAAGGCTAAATTCAAAACGCCAGGACTCTATCTGGTTCGAAAGGGAAATCTTTCTCAGAAAATTGCTGTAGGGTTCTAGACACTCTCAGGTAAGATAGTTGTATTTTAATTCACCCCATGACACAAATTGTCATGGGGTTTTATCTATATTAGTGCACATGGTAGCAGTAAATAAGTCTAAAGCAAAAAAAGAAATTGAGTTCCTTTGTACCGAGTGCGGAAACACGACTCCCAAGTGGGCGGGCAAGTGCCCCTTCTGCGGGGCATGGAGCAGCCTGAAGGAGCATGTGGTTGAACCGGTGGATCCATCTGCCGGCCGCGGCGGGCGAGGGCTGGGCGGCCCCGTTCATAAGGTGGTTGCGTTAAAGGATGTGGCAACGGAAGACACCAAGCGCCTTAGTACCGCTAATTCCGAGTTTGACCGTGTGTTGGGAGGCGGATTTGCTCCAGGTTCGCTGGTGCTTATTGGTGGTGACCCGGGTATTGGCAAGTCCACCCTGGTGCTTTCTACCTTGGCTACCATGAACGCTGCCGGAGTCAAGGCTTTGTACGTCAGCGGCGAAGAAAGCGCTGTACAGGTCAAGCTTCGTAGCGAACGCTTGAATGTGGCTGGTTCCGACATGCTGCTGCTGTGTGAAACAAACCTGAACAAGATATTGCAGATGGCGGGGGAAGTCAAGCCCCAGGTTTTGGTCATAGACTCTATCCAGACTGTTTATAAGGACGATCTTACGGGCACCCCGGGAGCAGCTAGCCAGTTGCGAGAATGTACGCTGGACCTGATGGTCTTTGCCAAGAATACGGGCTGCATAACCATTGTCATTGGTCATGTGACCAAGGACGGACAGATTGCAGGCCCCCGCATTTTGGAGCACATGGTAGATACCGTCGCCTACTTCGAAGGCGACCGAAACCACCAGTACCGTCTGCTGCGCACAATCAAGAACCGCTTTGGGGCCACCGACGAAATCGGGGTCTTCGAGATGACCAGCCATGGCCTTTCGCCCGTGGCCAACCCCAGCAAGGTGTTCCTGCAGGAGAATACTCCGCCTACGCCGGGCAGTGTAGTCTGTTGTACGCTGGAAGGTTCCCGAGCCCTCCTGTTCGAAACACAGGCTTTAGTGAATCAGACCACGTTTGCGGTCCCGCAGAGGGTGGCCGCGGGTATCGACCCCAAACGTCTCACCATCATTCTTGCCCTGCTGGAGAAGTTCGGCGGCATCACTATCGGCGCATCCGACATCTTTGCCAGCATTGCTGGCGGTATGAAGGTCAACGACACCTCCTCTGACCTGGCCCTGGCGCTTGCTGTGGCCAGCAACCACCTGGGCATTCCGCTTAGCCGTCAGACCATCGCCGTAGGTGAACTAGGCCTTTCTGGCGAGATCCGCAGCGTAAGCCTGCTGGACCAGCGACTTAAGGAAGCCGCCCGCCTGGGAATGACCGAAGCCATAGTGCCGGCCTCGGGTAACCTTCCTGAAAGGGCGGGAAACATGAAGATTACCCGAGTCCATAACCTAGGGCAGGCAATCGCCTGGCTGATGGACAAGAAGTAGGAAACAAAAAAGAGACGCTCAAGTGAGCGCCTCTTTTTAATAAATCCGTTATAGGGAAGATTACTCGTCGTCGTCTTCTTCAGCGGCTTTCTTCTTCTTTTTCTTCTTCTTCTTCGGCTGATCTTCATCGTCGCCGTCGTCGGAACGCTTCTTCTTCTTGCCTTCGACCTTGATGTCGGCAGCCTTTTCACCGCGCTTGGTGAAGCCGTACTGACGAGGGTCGAAACCAGACGGGAAGGTGGTCTTGTTATCGTAGATAACCTTCTTGGCGGTGAACTTTTCGATCTTAGCGCCTTCCAGATTTGCACCGGAGAAGTCAACGTCGTTCATCTTGGTGTCGGCGTCGATCTTGATGCCCTGCATGTTGGCGTTGGTGAAGTTAACCTTTTCCAGCTTTGCACCGGCGAAGCTTACACCACCCAGCTGAGCCAGGATGAAGTCGGAACGTTCGATGGTGGAGTTGGCGAAGTTTGCCTTGGTAAGGTCGGCCTTGTCGAAGATGTTCTTACGGACGTAAGCACCGTCGAAGACTGCCTTGAGGAGTTCTGCTTCCTTGAAGTCGTTCTTGCTGACTTCGGTATCGAAGAAGGATGCCTTGGAAAGCTTGGTCTTCTGGAATTCGCTCTTGGAGACGGAGCCCTTATCGAAAATCACACCAGTGAGGTCCTGGTTGTTGAAGTTCATGTTCTTAAGGGTGGACTGAGCGAACTTGGCCTTCTGGAGCTGGGTCTTGGAAAGGTCAACGTCGTTAAAGGTGGTCAGAGAAAGGTCTGCTTCCTGGAGGTTGACGTTCTTGAATTCAACACCGCCAAATTCCGCCTGGGAAAGACCGGCCTTGGCGAAGTTCACGTCGATAAGGTCGTTGCCCTTGAAGTTTGCTGCAATCAGGTTACAGGCGGTAAAGTCGGTCTTGACCAAGGTGGCCTTGCGGAGGTCGCTGTTTGCCATCAAGGAGCGAGAGAAATTTGCATTGGTCAGGTTTGCCTTGCTGAAGTCAGCTGCGGTCAAGTCTACGTCCATGACGGATGCCATGGTGAGGTCTGCCTTGCTGAAGTTTGCCTGGTCGGAAACCTTCATGGCGTCCAGACGGGCATTCTTGAGGTTGGCCTGGGGGAATTCGCTATCCAGCAAGGTTGCACGGTAGAGGTTTGCACCTTCCATGTTTGCACCCTTGAAGGAAGAAGAACGGATGTCGGCGCCGCTAATGACAACCTTTTCGAGGTTGGCGTTCTTGAAGCTTGCGCCGCTGATCACAGCGTTCTGGAAAGAAACTTCGGGGAGCTTTGCACCGGTGAAGTCCGGGCTTTCGCCAGTAGCACGACGGAAGTCGGTGGTGTTCTTGACAGCCTTGGCGTTGCTGAAATTGAAACCGTCGATACGCTTGTTACTAAAAGAAACGTTCAAGTCCTTGCCTTCCCAGTTATCCTGAGCGAAGACGTTCAGCGCAAGGGCGCTGATAAGGCAGAGACCAAACTTGGATACTCTCTTCATATTCATATACAATTTTCCCTTTAAGGATAAACCAAATAACGGATAGCCCTAAAATAACTAAAAAAAATGAAAAACTACAACATATTTAAAAAAAGTCTATAAATAAAAGCTAACTTATAGTCGAAATGAGTTTTTTTGCATCAAATCAGTATGATGTAGTTGTTTGTGGTGCCGGTCCCGCCGGCCTCATGGCCGCTTGCACCCTTGGACGTTTGACCGCCGGTGCTAGACGGGTCCTGCTTTTGGATAAGAAGGAACCCTGGAAGGAACCTATTTTCTGTGCCGAGGCCGTTTCTGCAAGGCGTTTTAGGGCTTTGTGGCCCATAGATCCGTCTTTTGTCCGTGGTAACCTTTCCGGCATATATTTTACCTCGCCAAAGCGGTTCAAGGCTGAATTCTATAGTAAGGACTGCGGTTTGCAGTTGAATAGGGCCGTTTTCCATAAGAGCATTGCTGACGCCTGTGTCCAGGCCGGGGTGGAATGCCGCTTTGATTCCGTAGTCCAGAAGCTTTCCCGTGTAGATGGCGGCTGGGAGCTCAAGGTGGGCGTGGGTGATGAAGTGTTCGACCTGAAGTCCACGTTGGTTATTGATACTACGGGTCCTGGTGCAAAGCTTACCCGCGGCATCGAGTGCCTTCAGGGTATTGAATCTGGCGATACTGATCTGGAACCGGCCATTTTTGCTGTGGCAGAGGGTATTGAACACAGCCGTGAGCATATTGATCTGTTCTTTGGCAGTGAGTTCAAGGATGGCTACGGATGGATTTTCCCCCGCGATGGCAAGGAAGTGAACATTGGTCTTGTCTTGGGCAAGGATGTTAAGCTTGATAAGCCTATCCGCCAGATTCTGTTGGATTTTATAAAGAAGGATTACCCGAAGGCTACAATTAAGGCCATCTATGGCGGCAAGATTGCCTGCGGCCAGTCCGAAAAGCCCTTGGCCAAGTGCGGTTTGTTTAAGGCAGGCGATTCCGCCAGCTGCGTGAACCCCATTAGCCGTTCTGGCATTACGGAATCCTTGCTGTGCGGCAAGATTGTGGCAGAAGCTGCTCACAAGTGGCTTCAGGATTCTGGTGAAAATCGTGAGGCAATCGAAGCGGAGGTCTATACCCGCTGGATGGCTGAGATGGGCAACTCCCATAGGCAGATTGCTCGAGCCAAGGTTGGCTTTAACAAAATTACCGATGAACAGTTTGATAGGGCTGCCGAGAAACTGTCTAAGCTTCCCCGTGAAAAGCAGACTATATTCCGTATCTTCTTTACGGTTCTCTGGGCTTGCCCGTCCCTCATTTGGAAGATGCGTTCCTTCTTGCACTGGTAGGTTGACTGAGCATGTCTAGTATCGTAGAACGTCAGAATCTGATTCGCGAAAAGTTCGGGAGTTTTACCGATCCCGATGATAAGTGGAAGTTCCTGTTGGATCTGGCCAAGGCTCATCCTGGAATGGATGCAAGTCTCAAGGCTGAAAAGTTCATTATTGTTGGCTGTGCTTCTACCATGTACCTGGTTCCCAGCTTCGATGGCCAGGTAATCCATTTTGAGATGGACGTGGAAGGCGGTACCACGAATCCTCTGATCAGCCGCGGTCTTGGAGCCCTGGCTCTCAAGGTCTATAATGATATGGCTCCTGCTGAGATCCTTTCTATGGATCCGGCCTTCTTCCAGGATATCGGTTTGAACGTTGGCCTTTCTCCTACAAGATCCAACGGTTTTGCCAGCCTGATCAAGCAGATTTATTTGTACGCTAGGGTGTACTCAGCCCTTGCAAAGAAGTAATAACAAACGGAATAATAAAATGGCATTTAGTTTTTTGAATGGTAAGAGCCCCTTCGATGAGGCTGAAGAACGTCTTGAAGCTGGCGAAGTCGTTAACGGCAAGCCCAAGCTGCCTACTGCGCCTGTGATGGGCTGGCAGGATGGTGTTTTCCTCCTGGTCATTATCGGCTTGATTGTTGGTGGTTACCAGTACTACCAGTATGCCAAGCGCTCTAGCGCCGAAGCCTTTACTGCTTGCGATGCCCTGTATGTGGCCGCCGGTCAGGATGCTACCAAGTATGTCGAAGTAGAAAAGTGCTACGAGGCTACCTGGGATCTGGGCTTTGTAAGCGATTCCATGGAAGTCCTTCGCCAGAATCGTCTGGGCGAAATCGAAGACATGCGTAACCAGATGAAGGATCTTTATGCAAATGTCTCTGCTGCCTTGAACAAGCAGGACTCTGCTACCGCCCTGAAGATTGTCGGCGACTACAAGGGCGCTGTGCTTCTGTATGGTGGCGAAAAGGAAGAATGGGAAGAACTGGCTGTCATTGCCAAGTCTCGCACAGCCGAAGTTCCGGCTGCAGATAGCTCTGCTGCAAAGTAATTCCTTGTAATAGGTCAAAAGAAAGCCTCTCGGTTGAACCGGGAGGCTTCTTTTTTAAAGTTTTTCCAGGATAATCTCTCGCTCCGTTTCGGATAGAATATTGATGGTTATCCTATGGGTAATGCCTGGGTCGTTGTCTTCCAGACGCTCGGGCCATTCGATGAGGCTGATGCCTTGGGCGAGATAATCGGGGTCCAGACCGACTTCATAAAGGTCAGCGCCTCCTTCTAGGCGGTAAAGATCAAAGTGGAAAATGGGCGGGTTGTTGGGATACTCATGAAGAATTGTATAGGTGGGAGAGCAAACGGAACCGCTAAATCCAAGCCCTTTGCACACGCCGCGACTGATGACGGTCTTGCCAGCGCCAAGGTTTCCGTACATGGCAACCTTATCGCCTGGCTTCAGGGTCTTCCCGAATTCAATCGCCCAGTTGTAAGTATCTTCTTCTGATGTAAACTTCATATCAATTAACAAATAACAATTAACAATGAACAATGAACAATTTAGACAAAGGCGCTTCGCGCTCAATATAGAACGGCGAAGCCGTGATTACAATTAAAAATTAAGAATTAAAGATTAAAAATGTAGATAATGGCGCTTCGCGCTTATTATAAAACGGCGAAGCCGGATTATTATCATTTTTCATCCTTCATCCTTCATTATTTAAAGTTTGTCCTTGAACTGCTGGTAGGTGAACTTGTGAAGCAGGTGGAACTTGCCCTGTTCGTCGAACTTGCCGATGCTTGGATGACGAACACCATTAAAGAAGGTTGTCTTCACCATGGTGTAGTGGATCATGTCCTCGAAGATGATCTTTTCGCCTACTTCAAGGGGATGGTCAAAGGAGAAGTCGCCTAATTGGTCGCCAGCCAGGCAGGAATTGCCTGCTAGTTTGTACGTAAACTTCTTTTCGCCGGGCATGCCTGCTCCGGTAATGGCGGGGCGATAGGGCATTTCGAGGCAGTCGGGCATGTGGTCGCTGATGGAAACGTTCAGTACGGCGATATCCATTTCGTTGTGGACGATGTCGCCGACGGAAGCCACCAGTTCACCGGTCTGCCAACCTACGGCTTCGCCCGGTTCCATGATGACGGTCAGGTGGGGGTAGCGGGCCATGAAGTCTTTCAGGATGCGCACCAGTTCGTCGCGGTGGTAATCCTTACGGGTGATATGGTGCCCGCCGCCGAAGTTCACCCATTTCATCTGGGGGAGGTACTTCCCGAAGTGCTGCTCGAAGGCGGCGAGGACGCCTTCCAAGGCGTCCGCATCCTGTTCACAGAGGGCGTGGAAGTGCAAACCTTCGATTCCGTCCAAAAGTTCCGGCTTGAATTCGGCCTCGGTAACGCCCAGACGGCTGAACTTGCCACAGGGATTGTAGAGGTCCGTGTCTACCGTAGAGAACTGGGGGTTCACGCGGATGCCTGCGGAGACACCTGCCTTAAGGGTCTTTTCCTTGAAACGCTGCCACTGGCTAAAGCTGTTGAAACTGATGTGGCCTGCGTAGGAGAGAATTTCGTCGATTTCGTCGTCTTCGTATACCGGGGCGAAGACATGGACTTCCTTTCCCATTTCTTCTTTTGCGAGCCTAGCCTCGTTCAGGGAGCTTGCTGTTGCCCCTGCCAGGTATTGGCCGACCAGGGGGAAAGATCTCCAAAAGCTGTAGCCTTTCAGGGCGCAGATGATCTTTACGCCTGTTTTTTTCTGAATATCGTCAAGAATTTCCATATTTCGGCGAAGACGGGCTTCGTCCAAAACATAGCAGGGGGAAGGAACTTGGGTATAATCGAGCATAAATCCAAAGATAGCCTTTTTTTTACGTTTTTCTCAACCTTTTTTAAAATCCTTTAACTAGATTTAAGTTGATGAGTTTCTCTACGTATAAGCATGTTGTTTTGTCGGCTTTGTCCCTGGCTTTCGTTAGCATGGCCATGGCTCAACCGGCAGCCCAGGCTCAGCCTGCTCCTGCTGCTGCGGTTAGCGCTCCAGCTCCTACTAAAGTTGAATCCCAGGTGGTGGCAGCCCCTCGCGGAGCTTCTACCCTTGACGACATGATTCAGGCAAAGCTTGATTCCATGAATCGAGCAGTTCCCTCTGCTGGCCCCCGCAACTCCGATAGCCTAGCCAAGGCTCAGGCCGATAGTGTTCGCAGCCTTATCCAGCAGGGTAAGTACGTTCAGCGTGCCAAGTACGATAAGAAGAATTTTGACCACTGGAATGTGGATACCACTCTCCAGAAGACCATGAAGGAAAAGCTCTTTGGCGTATGGCGCACTCCCATTGTTGCCCACGGCCACGCTTTCCGCGATGCTGAACTCCGGTTTGGCATGAACGACACCTTAGTTGGCGTCACTCGCACTTATTCCGACTCTGGTCGTTACCAGATGACCGGTGAGTATACCTTCAAGGCTCGCTACCGCTTTGATTCCGAAACAGCCCTGGTTAGCCGTGAAGTGTTCAGCGATCGTAAGGTTATCCGTTGGGACTTTATCACCTTTGATGTAGTCAACGATTCCTTGGTATACAGCCTCAACAAGTTGGAATTCCGCGATCTTAACGATAACTGGCTCAACGCTCTTCAGGGCTTTGACAACGTGCCGCCCGAAGTTTATCGTCGCGACGACAAGGGTTCTGCCGAGATGAAGCAGGACTTCGAGAATAGCAAGAAGAAAAAATAAGGACTGAGCCAATGCCCAGTCGTCAAATTCGAGCAAGAGTCTGCTTTGTTGTGCTGACCTTGCTCGTTTTTTTATTCATGGCACTTACCTTGGGCGCCGGTTCTGTGGAACTGGATGGCTCCGAGATGGCTCGTCGAATCTTTTGGGAAATAAGATTCCCGAGAATGATGGCAGCCTTGCTTTCTGGTGTAGCGCTTTCTGTGTCCGGTCTTGCACTGCAGACCTTGTTTAGAAATCCCCTGGCGGGTCCCTTTGTTCTTGGCATCAGCAGTGGCGCAAGCCTGGGTGTTGCGTTGTCCCTTTTGGCGGGTTTAAGCTTTGGACATCTTGGGGTTCTTGGGGCAGCAGCTGCTGGATCCCTGGTGGTGACCTGTCTTGTTATGATGGTCGCAGTACGGTTCCGCAGTTCCTCTGTACTTTTGATTGTTGGTTTGCTGACAGGATATTTTATCGATGCCTTGATCAGCATGCTGATTGTGAATACGGATGCAGAGGCTCTAAGGGTCTATGTCAGCTGGGGTATGGGTAGCTTTGGACGGTTAACCTACGATGGTGTTGCTCTTTTTGGAGTTGCAGTGGCTGCCGGAGTTTCTTTGATTCTAGTTTCAGTCAAGTATTTGAATGGAGTGCGCCTAGGGGAGGACTTTGCCAAGGGCCTTGGAGTCAACGTAAAACTTGGACGTAGGCTTGTACTGCTGGGGGCTTCTATTCTGGCCGCTGCGGCAACGGCATTCTGTGGACCGGTTGCCTTTGTGGGTATCGCGGTTCCTCATCTTGCCTATATGCTTTTTAGAACTTCGAATCATCGGGTGCTTCTGCCTGGTGCTAGTTTGTGTGGAATGGTTCTTTGCCTCGTTGCCTCCTTGTTCGGTACAGTGCCGCTGAACGCTGTCCTTAGTCTTGTGGGTGTTCCCGTAATATTATGGGTTATTGTTCGTGGCCATGGAGGCTTGAAGTGACTTTGCTGCAGTGTACTGGGCTCGCCTTTGGCTATGGTAAGGCTTTTGCTGCGCCCTTTGATTTTTCTTTGGACGAAGGACAGGTTGTTGCTTTGATGGGCCGCAATGGTTCCGGCAAGAGTACCCTGTTAAAGACTCTGGCAGGAATTATTCCGTTGTTGGAAGGTTCGCTTGAAATTCAGGGCACGCAAATCAAGAGCTTGCCCGCAAGGGAGTTGGCAAAGAGGGTTGCCTATATTTCCATTAGCAAGGCTGCCCCCGACCGCATGACGGTTCGCGATTTCGTAAGCTTGGGACGCATGCCCTACAGCGGCTTGTTTGACGGACGGAATGAAGAGGACGAGAAAATTGTTGATGATGCAATCTCATTGATGCAGTTGGATCGATACGAACAAAAACTCGTAAGTGAACTTAGCGACGGTGAACGAACTCGTGTCTATTTGGCAGAAGCTGTTGCGCAGCAAGCGAAGATTCTTTTGCTTGATGAGCCCAATGCATTTCTTGACATTCCCTGGAGCCATTCTCTTTTCAGAACGTTGCGTCAATTGGCTGCAGAAAAAGGGATAGGAATTATCGTGTCCACACATTCGTTGGAATATGCATCCAGATATTGTGATCGATTCCTGGTTGTTGCGAACGGTGCTTTGAATATGGGCTCCCTGGATGAAGTGAAAAAACAGGGTGGACTGGATTGGATCAATGAAATTGCTTAGCCTTTTTTCGGTACTGCTCCTGGTTTTGGTGGGATGTGCGGGAACTACTCTTCAAAAGGACGAATCTCTTCCGAATGTTCCCGAGGTTGGAAAGCATTTCTTCTGGCAGGTGTCGGACGATAATTCTAGCGTTTGGATTCTTGGTAGCGTACACTTTGCGGATTCTACGTTCTACCCTTTGGATTCCGTTATTGAAACGGCTTATGTGAATGCTGAGGAATTGGCTGTAGAAATTGACTTGAGTGATGATTCCGTCAGTAACGAGGTTGCCACGAAGTCTTTGCAGCAGGGAATGCTTCCGGCGGGAACCACCCTTAACCAGGTGCTGCCTCGAGCTATGTGGAATACCTTGGATAGTATTTGTGCTGCTTGGAATTTTCCTGTTATGGGACTAATGCGTCTGCGTCCCTGGTTCGCAGCCACAACATTGTCTGTGATCGCCTTGCAACGTGCAGGAATCAATCCGGAGTATGGCGTGGACGTGGTCATGATGGATCGTGCTGCCATAGACGGCAAGGCCATTGTTGGCCTGGAAACTGCGGATGAACAGGTTGGAGCCTTGGCTGATACCAGCGACTCGGATTCTGCAGGAATCTACTACCTTAAGACAACTTTGAATGAAATTTCAATGTTGGATTCCATGGTTGCCCAAATGATGCGCGCATGGAAAACGGGCGATGAAGAACTTCTTCGTAGCGTGATGGATGATGACCGCGGAAAGCCTTCTGATGAAGGGGAAGAAAAAATTCGAAAGGATATGGAAGACAGGGTCTATACAAGTCGAAATGGGAAAATGGCAAAATCCATTGCCCGCTTCCTTGTGGAAGATAGGAATGTCTTTGTAGTTATTGGTGCCGCCCACCTGGTTCTTGACGAAGACAACGTAATTGAACAATTACGGAATAGCGGCTATAAGGTAACTCGTTACTAGATTTCCTTGATACTAATGCCCAGTCGGGTAAGACGGTTGTAAAGAGCCGTTCTCAGCATTCCCAAATTGGTCGCAGTCTGGCTTATGGAATTATTGTTTTCGTGAATTTTTGCCTTTAGGAATTCTCGTTCCTGGTCAAGCTGTTTTTCACGAAATTCCTCGTAGAGATCTGCATCGGGATAAGTGCAGCCCCTTGATTTTTCAAAGTTCGCAGCCGATTCTATGTTGGGGGCTTCATAGAAATTGCTTCTGGGCAGAGATTCTCCCAGAAATTCGCGATCTATTTGGAAATCTTCGGGTTGTAGGATGCCTGAGTTGGTAAAGCAGAGCGTGCGCTGGATAACATTCTCTAGTTCTCGGATGTTGCCGGGCCAGCTGTGACTTTGAAGGTGTTGCAAAGCTTCCTTAGACAAGGTGTAGCTTTCGCCTTCACCCTTGTATAACTGAATGAAGTAGTTTGCCAGGTCTTCGATATCCTCTGTACGCTCTCTTAGGGGGTGCACTGAGAGAGGAATGACGTTCAGACGATAGTATAGATCTTCGCGGAAC
Source organism: Fibrobacter sp. (assembly GCA_024398965.1). Taxonomy (NCBI): domain Bacteria; kingdom Pseudomonadati; phylum Fibrobacterota; class Fibrobacteria; order Fibrobacterales; family Fibrobacteraceae; genus Fibrobacter; species Fibrobacter sp. The sequence continues at coordinate 49,226 of JAKSIF010000018.1, forward strand.
TTTTTTTCGAGGACAGCCTTCTTTAGGTCTCTGTTTGTTGCGGCAATGATTCGCACGTTGATGTGCTTGCTCTTGTTGGCTCCAATGGGGCGGATTTCTTTGTCCTGTAGGACGCGGAGAAGCTTGACCTGGGCATGTAAAGGCATGTCGCCAATTTCATCCAGGAATATGGCGCCTCCATCTGCTGCTTCAAACAAACCGATTCGCTCGTTCTGGGCGCCAGTGAAGGCTCCGCGGGTATGGCCGAAAAGTTCGCTTTCAAAAAGATTGTCAGGAATAGCGCTGCAGTTTACCGTTATAAGCTTGTCGTAGGTGCAGGCAACGGCTCGAGCAATTAGTTCCTTGCCAACGCCAGTTTCTCCTTGGATCAATACCGGTCCGGAGTGAATCATTGCCTTGAGAACGTTGTTTCTGAGTTGTTCCATGGCGGGGCTTTTGCCCACCAGGTGGCTCATGCTCTCCTTGAAGGTTTGCCTTGCAGAAATGATTCTCTTCAACTTGGCTATCTGACTCATGAGATGAACTCGCACAGCGGCGGAATTCATGCAGATATCCAATAGAGGGCTGAGGTTGTTGTAATTTGTAATGTCTTCGGCGTAGGCGAAGATCATTATGTCGGGCTTGATTTGTTTAAGAACCTTTAAATGAGGCTCATTCTCGGTTCCGAATGCGTCAAGATCCCACAGGGCGATGTTGGAAAGGTCCTGTACAGGAAGCATTTCCTTGCCAAGATAGTATCTGCTAGGATCGTAGATTTTTACATCATAATTTACAGTAGAAAGCACGTCCACGATGAACGAGGACATGTTTGATTCATGGGCGAAAAAATCTATACGCATAATTTAGTTAAGAATTACGAATTACAAGTTACGAGAATTAATCGTTTTATAGTGGGACTGCTTGTCGAAAAAAGATTCTATTATCTCATAATTCATAAATCATAATTCGTAATTGCAAATAAGCGGAGCTTATTTGCCCAGTTCCTTGCTGCGTTCGGTGCCGGCAACCACAGCCTTCATGACGGTGCTGCGGAAGGCGCCTTCTTCGAGAGCGTTGATGCCTGCGATGGTGGTTCCTGCAGGAGAGCAGACCATGGCGCAGAGGTCAGAGGGGCTCTTGCCGGACTGCTTCACCAGTTCCACGCTTCCTTCGATGGTGCCGAGGGCGAGCTTCAAAGCTACATCACGGGTAAGGCCTGCTTTCACGCCGCCGCGGGTCAGAGCTTCGATGAATTCGAATACGTAGGCGGGAGCGCTGCCGGAAAGACCGGTAACTGCGTCCATGAGGCTTTCTGCAACGCGGCAGGTAACGCCGATGTTGCCGAAGATCTTTTCTGCGGTAGCGAGGGTGGCTTCTGTAACGCCGTCAGTAGCAAGGCCAACGGAGCCCTTGCCCACGGTAAGGGGCAGGTTGGGCATGACGCGGAGAACCTGGTTCTTGTTCCCGAGAACTTCAATCAAAGCCTTGCGGGTAACGCCAGCCATGATGCTGATGAAGGTCTTGGAAGTCTTGATGGACTTAACGGCGTTCTTCCATTCGGCGGCTACCAGCTTGAATATCTGGGGCTTTACGCAGAGGAAGGTGACGTCGGCCTTCTTGACACCTTCGGCAAAGTTCTTTACGCGGACGCAACCGAGGGCGGTTACTTCTGCGGCAGCCTTATCGCTGGGGTCGAAGAAGAAGATGGACTTGGGATCGTTACCGGCCTGCAGAAGACCGCGGAGAATTGCACCGCCCATGTTGCCGGTGCCAGCGAAGAAAATTTTTTCAGACATTTTAAACCTCGAATAAAAACTTAGTGTAATGAAAAATGAAAGATGAAGGATGAAGAATGCCTATGATTGCGGCAATGCCGCCTAATTTCAATTTTTCATATTTCATTCTTCATCCTTCATTGATAAAATCGTTTTGCGATTGTAATCGCAAAGCGATTTTATCTCACGCTGTCCTTTGCTTTTGCCAAGAAGGAAAGCAGTTCGTCGTTGGTCTTGTACTGCTTCATCCACTTGATCAGCTTGTCCATGATGCCGTTTTCGGTATCGTTCTGCATACCCTGGCGAACACTCCAGATGATATCCTGTTCGCGGAGGGAGAGCAGGCGGTCTTCCTTACGGGTGCCGGACTTGAATACGTCAATGGCGGGCCAGGTGCGCTTTTCTGCCAGTCGGCGGTCAAGCACCAGTTCCATGTTGCCGGTGCCCTTGAATTCTTCAAAGATCACTTCGTCCATGCGGCTGCCGGTTTCAATCAGGGCGGTACCGATAATGGTGAGGGAGCCGTTCTTCTGGACGATTTCGCGGACGGGTTCGCCAAAGATGGTCTGCACGATCTGGCCGTTGGAATCCTTCTGGAAGTCGCCCAGCTTGTCGGCAATCTTACGGGCGGCGCCGAAGAACTTCTTGGGGAACTGCATGGCCATGGCGTCCACACCGCCAGAAAGAATCTTGCCGGAGTGGGGGATGACCACGTTGTTTGCGCGGGCAAAGCGGGTGATGGAGTCCAGGAGCACTACGACATCCTTCTGCTGTTCTACCAGGCGCTTGGCCTTTTCCAGAACCATGGTGGCTACGCGGGCGTGATGGTCAGGAGGTTCGTCGAAAGTAGAGGCTACGACTTCTGCCTTGAGGGCCGGGTTCTTTTCCACCAGCTTGCCCACGATTTCGCGCATTTCCGTCACTTCTTCAGGGCGTTCGTCAATGAGCAGCACCATGATGATCACTTCCGGGTGATTCACAGCGATGGCGCGAGTCATATTCTGCAGGAGGATGGTCTTACCGGTACGGGGAGGAGCGAGAATAATGGAACGCTGACCCTTACCGATGGGGCTGAACAAGTCCATGACGCGGGTGGTCAATTCTTCCTGATCGTGTTCCAGACGGATCTTTTCGTTAGGGTGGATCGGAGTCAGGTATTCGAAGGCCACACGGCGCTTGATCTTTTCGGGATCGTCAAAATTTACTTTGTCTACACGGCGCAAGGCGTAGAACTTGTCGCCATCGCGGGGCGGGCGTGCAAGACCTGCAACGGTGTCGCCAACCTTCAGGCCGAAACGGCGGATCAGGTTCTGGCTCACGTAAACGTCATCGGGGCCCTGCTGGTAGTTGAATTCCGTATTGCGGAGGAAGCCGTGACCCTGGGGGGTGACTTCCAGGAGGCCTTCGGCGTAGACGATGTTGTTTTCGTTTTCCAGACTCTGGAGCAAAAGACCCAGGGATTGTTTGCGGTAACGGCGGAAGTCCAGGTTTTCCTTCTGACTTGCCAGTTCCTGCAGGTCGCTCATGGTCATCTTGCGGTACTTGGCCCAGCAGTCGCGAGCCTTGCACCAGGCTTCGGAATCCGGTTCCGGCAGCGGAACGGCGTCTTCCTGCTCTTCCTGCTGCTGGCGGTTGTTATTGTTGTTGCGCTTGTCGAACTTGTTGAACTTATTGCGCTTGTCGAATTTGTTAAAGCGTTCGCGCTGCTGACCGTTGTTCTGCTGGTTGCTTTCGCCTTCGGCAGCCTGAGCATCTGCAGATTGATTTTCTACGGAGCCTTCAGAAGGCTGACCTTCGACGGATCCTTCGGCTGCGGTGGCTTCTGGCGTTGCTGTATAGGCAGTTGCAGTTTCGCTTGATGTTGCGTTAATGGGTGCGTCTACGGGTGTTTCGTTGCCAACTTCCGGAGCTGAGACTGCCTCGGTATTTGGTTCTGCATCAGGACGCTTATCAAACTTCTTCTTGAACTTCTTGTCGGGTTTGCCCTTATGTTCCACCTGGGCTGCGGAAACTTCTTCAACAGAACTAGCTTCGGCTACATCCGTCTTGGCTTCTGCCTTGGGGGATTTGGGCCTTCCCGGTCGCTTGGCCTGCTTGGGGGAGGATTCGCCTTCTGCGGCTATGGTCTGTTCGACGGGTGTTTCAACGTTAAGGTTTTCTTGTTCTGCCAAAGAATTGTTCTTGCTGTTCTTTTTTGTGGTCGCCACGATGGTTTCCTGTGAATATGTGAGATATATAGTAACCGGTTCGATTTTACTGCGCAGACGCGAGTGTCGATTGAAAGTTTGATTTAGAAATGCAGGTAACAGGTGGCGTGCTTCAAGCAGTTTACCCTGTAAGCAAATGACTTATAACAGCCTAGAAATTTACCTGATTATATATAGGGAATAACTGTCTCATCGAGACGGGTCATAAGATAACTAAAAAAAACGTTTTTGTCATAGAAAATGGGGTTTTGACTGAAAAAAAGTCAAAAAAAGATGCTTGTCATTTTAGTGTCATTTTGAATAGTTATATTTAGGAAGTGGATTCATTAGAACGTGTATTTATCGCCCTGGGCTCCAATCTTCCAAATCGCTATAAGCATCTGGAAGAAGGTCGCGACATGCTTCGCAAGATCTCGGCGGGCGGGTGGCTGGAAAGCCCCATATACGAAACTCCTCCGGTTGGTCCGGAGGGGCAGGGTCCTTATTTTAACCAGGTTGTCTCGTTCTGGTATTCAGGAACCTCTACACGTTTGCTCAATTACTTAAAAGGTGCAGAATTTGTCCTTGGGCGCAAACCCCGTGGTCATTGGAATTCCAGGGAAATCGACTTGGACCTGCTGTACTTTGGCAAGGAAATCCGCCAGGGGAGGCCCAACCTCCCGCATCCCCAGATTTTGAACCGTCAGTTTGTCCTTGTGCCGTTGAGCGACATTGCTCCGGAGTGGGAAGACCCGAGAACCGGTTCCAAGATCAAGGATTTGCTTTTGAATCTCCTCGCTAAGGAGGAGAAGATTCCCTTCCGCGTAATCACCTCGGAGGAACCTTAGTATGATGATAGACATGAGCCAGTACGGGAAGAAACTGACTGACAACGGTGTCCATTTCCTGGCCATCGAAGGCGTCATCGGTGTGGGTAAGACCACCCTGGCCAAGATTATCGCTGAACGTTGGAAAGCCATGTTCATCGAGGAAAACTTTGCCGAGAACCCCTTCCTGGAAAAATTCTACCAGAACAAGGAAGCCTACGCCTTCCAGACCCAGCTGTTCTTCTTGCTGGATCGTCACAAGCAGTTGCAGCATTCTGCTCTTCAGAGTGACTTGTTCCATGACCTCCTGGTCAGCGACTACACCTACGAGAAGGATCAAATTTTTGCAGCCCAGAACCTGGTCGAAAACGAATACGCCATGTATGATCAGGTCGCAAAGGCTCTGAACAAAGGTATTCCTCATCCTGACCTGGTTGTGTATCTCCAGGCTAGCGTGCCCACTCTGCTGAATCGTATCAAGGGCCGTGGTCGCGCCATGGAACGTACTATCGAAGGCTCCTACCTGCAGTCTTTGATGGACCGTTACGATAGGCTGTTTTGGAATTATCCCTATGCGCCGGTGTTGATTATCAATACCGACAACATCGATTTTGTTCACAACGAATCCCACCTGCAGCTTGTGCTAGACGCCATTGCGTCCTGTCCCAAGCAATCGACTTATTTTGTTCCAGAAGGTAAATAATGCAAATCATTACTACAATCGATTCCCTACGTCAAGCTCTTAAGCCGCTGGCTAAGGAAGGCAAAACCATCGGTCTCGTACCGACCATGGGTGCTCTTCACGATGGTCACGGCTCTTTGATCAAGGCCTCGGTACGCGATTGTGATGTGACCGTGGTCAGCGTATTCCTGAATCCCATCCAGTTCGGCAAGAACGAGGATTTGGACAAGTATCCCAAGCGCCTGGAAGCCGACGCCAAGTTGGCTGAGTCCATCGGTGCGGATTTCGTGTTCGCTCCCTCCGTTGCAGAAATGTATCCCGATGGCGATCCCCTTACCATGGTTCGCGATGAAACTCTCGAAAGCATGTATTGTGGTGCTTATCGTCCCGGTCATTTCCGCGGTGTTCTTACCGTGGTGTCCAAGCTGTTCCTGATTTCCGGTGCTGATCATGCCTACTTTGGCGAAAAGGACTATCAGCAGGTGTTCCTGATTGAGCGCATGGTGAAGGACTTGAATTTCGATATCCAGATTCACCGCGTGAAGATCGTCCGCGAGGCATCCGGTCTTGCTCTTTCTAGCCGTAACGAATACCTGAGCGAAGAAGAAAAGGCTCGCTCTCTCGGTATCAGTTCCGGCTTGAAGCAGGCCAAGGACGCTTACGACGCTGGCGAACGCAGCGTTGCAAGAATTCGCGATATGGTGGTAAAGTCTATTTTGGCTTCCCGCGGTACCGTACAGTTTGTAGAAGTCGTCAACCAGAAGAACCTCCAGAAGTTTGCTGCAGGCATGCTTGCTCCTGAGGACAAGGTCGTAATCTTGGTGGCTGCATTCTACGGCAAGACTCGTTTGATCGACAACATCGAATTGAATTAAGTAAAAGCCGGCTTCGCTGGATATTTAAAAAAGACCTCGGTAAAATGATGTGAACCCCGAAAGTTGGACACAACTTTCGGGGTTTTCATGTATAAAGA
>JAKSIF010000019.1 GCA_024398965.1 Fibrobacter sp.
CAGTCGGGGTGAGCAGACTCGAACTGCCGACCACACGCCCCCCAGACGTGCAGCCGGGAGGATTCAACTCGCTTATTCTTAGGCAGATTCGGCAACGACCTCCTGGGCCTTTGCACGATTCCTGCACGTTTTCACTTTTTCAGCTGTCCAACGGGGGGAATAGAAGGGCCCGGAGCCAGTGAGCAGCCATGCAGGATTCACATGGTAGTCCACAGCCAGGACAGACAGCCAACCGACCTCGAACATTCCGGAGGAGGGATTCTTCTCAATGAACCAGAGGTTCCTGCGGTTTATGCCGTGAGCCTCGGTAAAGGATGAGACCGAACGGATGACCTTATCGGCCTTTAGGGTTTGCAAGGCCAGGAAGAACCTGGCAACAACGGCCGGGGTGTTCTTATCAGCAATCATGCGCAACCCTCCATCCTTTCACGAAGATCGGTAAGAGCCTCGCCATTGAACGTGAAAAACTTTGCACCCTGGTATGCATTGGAAGGGACGCGAAGATCCTCCGGCATGAACGTGCCTGCGAATGGCGACAGCTTCCAGAGCCTGCCCTCATATTCCACCTGGTCATCGGTGGCCACCTTTACCTCAAGTCCGGTAGGGGAGAACACAACCAGATCCCCAGGCTTCAATCCAATCATCGAGAACTTGAACGGGGAGCGACGGGAACCGGAATCAGCGGTCTCCTCTTTCTGTACGGAATCCTGGCCAGGAACGGACAGAACAGCATCGTCCAGAGTCAAGGCGATATCCTGCAGGATGCCCAAGGCAACGGCAGGTGAGACATTAAAGAACTCCCTGCTTTGACGGATTCGCAGATCGGTCAATCGGTCGATGGTCTTATGGAGCAGCTGCTCGACTTCCGAATACTTGCAGGTCTGCAAGGTCGCATACACATCGAAAGGAAGAGGCACAGCGGTATTGTCCAATTCACGGGAACGGACATCAACCGGACGCGAGGACTTGCCGATCTTTATCCAGTCCTCCCGGAATGACGGGTTTGTGAGAATGTACACGAACCCCGGTTTTTTTTCTTTCATACTTGACTATTCGAATTTGAGATAACGGGCTTCGAGGCCAGATGCTCGACAAGAGCCGTGAGAGTCTTTGCCATTTCCAGAGCCTTGTCCCGGGCATCGCACACGCGACGGATATGGTGCTTGTACTCGCCCAGGTACTCCAGATTTGCCTTCCTTGCGGATTCATCCAGAGAAACAAGATGCTCCACCATTGAGTTAATCTTCCCGACGCGGGCCTCCGAACGCATGATCATCTCGGAGCCTTCCTTTGTAATCCTTTCCAGGAAATCCTCCATCCGGTCAAGGACTCGCTGATAATGGGCCTCCTGGTTTTTGACGATTTCAAAAAACATGGATGTGGTATCCTTTTGGATTTTCGCATTTGCCTCCACACACAGAAGGATAGCCTCCAGGGTTTCCTTCACATTTTCCTCGAAATTACCCATAGCACTATTATTTAATAAGGTGTCACAATTTATCCATCAGCTTATCAATTCTTTCATTTAAAGATTTCTTATCAGCCTCCAGGGACTCAACCAGAGAACGAAGGTGCTCGTTTTCGTTTTCCAGAACAGCGATGCGAGCCAGGAGAGAAGGATCCTGGCCTTCGGTAATCGAACCGGATCCCACGTTATAATTTTTAGCATTGATTGTGCTGCCCTTAACATTTGAATTCACGATTTGCGCTTGAGGGACAAGCATATCACCCTCTCCGGTCAATAACCAGACGCGACTCAAATCTTGATACTTTATCAATATTTTTTCTATAGTTTTCTTACCCAAATCACACTTACCTTTTCGAGCCTGGCCGAGAGCACCAACGGAAAGCCCGCACTCTTTTGTTACCTTATTGTCGTTTAATCCCTTGAATTTCACGAAAATATCAAATCTGTCAATTATTCGAGTTGAGTCCATATTAAATTTTATTGAAAAAATATCTATATTTACTTGCGTGTTATTGATAAAATATCTATATTTGCATACGAAAAGGATAATCAAAAGGTTATCGAAAACAAAATTAAAAAGAAAAGACGGAAAATCAAAATTTTATGACGGAAAAAATTGACTTAAGAACACCCGCTGAAAAGGAGCGAGACGAGCGCAACGCAAGGATGGCTGAGCAGTACAAGGAGCTGCGAAAGCAAAATCCGGACGCATCGGTACAGAGAATCTGTAAGGCAGTCGCAGAGCAAAACGGACTCAGCCTGCCGAGTGTAAAGAACATAATGAAGACGATGGGAGTAATCCAGACTTCATTCACAAGCATTTAAGCCATGAAAAAAGCAACAGCATTCTGCATCGCATTCATCCTGCTTTTTGTTGCGGGAGGCCTGGTGGACAATTACCCGGTTGCAGCGATTGCCTGCGTAATCGCACACATGGTCATCGTCCAGAAAGCAGGGATCGTGAACTACCTGGAAGAGATAAACAAGGACTATTAACCGAGAAAAGAAATGACGAACGTGCGCCCGAACATACCGAAGGATGGCCACTACAACGTGACGCAGACCTGCCGACACCTTGGGATAAACAAGGACACCCTGCGGAAATACACGAGCCTGGGTTGGATCAAGCACCACATCCAGATGGGCACCTGCCGGAAATACTACCTGGGTGCCGACATTTTGCAATTTTTTGACGCAGCATATTAATACCTAAAAGAGATGAAGACAATACGATTAATGAGCCTGGAAATGCAGAACTTCAAAGGATGCCAGAGCCAGGTTACAGAACTGAGCGAGGCCGGAGCGGTCATCAGCGGACGCAATGGAAGCGGAAAGACCCGGCACTTTGACGCATTCTTCTGGTGCCTTTTCGGAAAGGACAGCCAGGACAGAAAGGACTACGAGCTGAAGACCAGGGACAGCCAGGGAACACAGCTCCAGAAGGTGGAGACCTCGGTAACAGCCACCATGAGAATCAACGATGAGGTCATCAAGTTCAAGAGGGCATTTGTCGAGGACTGGGTAAAGCCACGCGGACAGAAGGAGCAGGTGCTGAAGAAACACCACACCGAATGCTTTATCAACGACGTGCCGATGAGCGTGGGAGAATACACAAAGCGCGTGACAGAGATCATGGACGACAGCCTCATGAAGATGCTGACCAACCCTTTGTACTTCGCAACCATGGACTGGAAGAAGCAGCGAGAGATGCTGTTCAACATTGCCGGATCGGTCACAGACAAGCAGATAGCCGAAGGAAACGCAGACTACAGCAAACTTCTGGACGAGCTGAGCGGTAAGAGCATGGAGGACTACCGGAAAGAGATAGCCATGAGAAAGAAAAAGGCAAAGGACGAGCTGAGCCAGGTACAGCCTCGAATCGACCAAACCTACAGCCTTATGCCGAAAGACCAGGACTGGTCACTGATTGCAAACCAGATAAACGACTGCGACGAGAGACTGGAGCACCTGGAGAATGAGATCAACGACAGCGACGTCCAGATGGCAGAGCTCCTGGCAGATAACGCGAAGAAGAGAGCCAAGATCGAGGAGCTGAAAGCCGACAAGCAGAGACTGGTCGCAGAGGCAAACCAGAAGCTGCGCCAAGATTCCATGGCAAGCGAGGAGGCAGAAAGAAAGATGCGGAAAACCATCAAGGACTACGAATGGAAAATCGTGGACATTGAACTTGCCATCGGAGACTCGAAGAAGAACATCGAGCGAAATGAATCCAACAAAGCCAGACTGGTGGAGGACATCAAGCAGCTGCGCCAGGACTGGTACAACAAATACAAGGAAACCATTCCGGAGGATTCAAGCATCTGCCCACATTGCGGCCAGAAGCTGCCGTGGGACAGAGTTAGTGAAATCCGCGACCGATTCGAGAAGGACAAGACAGAGGCCCTCGAGAGCATGACAGCAAGGGGCAAGCAGCTGAACAAGGAACTGGAGGAAGAGGAGAGCAGACTCGTGTTCCAGAAATCCATCATGGAGGATCTAACAGCTAAAAAAGAGGAATACGCAGACTTCCTGGAAAAGGCCAAAAAGGAATACGAGGCAAACCACCAGGAAACAAAGGTGCTGAAGGAAAGCGACCTCAAGGAATGCGGAATCATAGACCTGCAGATTCAGCAGATACAGAACTCAATCCAGGAACCGAAGAAGAACACCACAGCAGACGTGGCCAAGGAGGAGAAGAGAATGACACGGGAGCACCGAGATGCACTGGTCAAGATTTTAAACGACCGCGAGACCCGCGATGAGATGAAGAAGGAGATCGACAAGCTCGAGGAGCGCGGACGATTCCTGGCCGGAGAGATTGCAGGAATCGAGCAGAAGGAGGACATAATATCATCATTCACAAAAGCAAAGATACGCGAGTGCGAGAGCAGAGTGAACCACCTCTTCACTTTGGTAAAATGGAAGCTGTTCGACTACACCCTGGAGGGCGGGGAATTTGAGGTCTGCACACCGATGGTCAACGGGGTGCCATTCCCATCAGCAAACACAGCCGGACGCATCCAGGCAGGACTGGACATCATCAAGGTCTTGCAGAATTTCTTCAACACCCAGGCGGTCATCTTCATAGACAACCGCGAGAGCATCCAGGACATACCGGACATGAACGGAACGCAGATCATCAACCTCCAGGTTGCAGACTGCGAGCTGACAATTAATAACAACTTTTAAAATCAATCAAGATGGAGAACAATCAAATCAAGGTGCAGCAGAAGAGCACACCAACATTCAATCTCCTGGACAAGGAGAGCTTCGAGATTTGCCAGAGACTATGCAATATGTACGCGAACAGCGAACTGGTGCCGGACATTTACAAAATCAGCGAGAAGAACACGAAGGAAAAGGCAACCGCAAACTGCCTCATTGCCATGGAAATGGCACAGCGAATCGGAGCGGGAGTGCTTCCAATCATGCAGAACATGGTGGTCATTTACGGCAAGCCTTCATTCTCTTCTACATTCCTAATCGCAACCATCAACACCTGCGGACGATTCAAGCCGCTGAAGTTTAAAATCCGCGAACTGGGAATGCTCGGCAAGTTTGACTACACAGAGTACGAGAAAACCTGGGAGACGGGGGCAAATGGAAAGCGTTACCAGAAGACCACAGAGGTAAAGAAGGAATTCGACGGAACCAAAATCATGAACCTGGAGTGCATCGCATACACCACCGAGAAGGGAAGCGACGAAATCCTGGAGAGCTCACCGATCAGCCTGCGCATGGCAATCGATGAGGGATGGTACACCAAGAGCGGCAGCAAATGGAAAACCATGCCGAAGCAGATGCTGATGTACAGAGCCGCATCATTCTGGCAGAGACTCTACGCACCGGAGATCATAATGGGCATGAAGACAACCGAGGAACTGGAAGACATCCAGGATGCGGTAATCGTCGAGGAGCCTGCCGATGAAATGAGACGCGAGCGTGCTGCGGTTGCCGGATCGGTCAAGATTAACGTGGACACAGAGACCGGGGAAATAAAGGAAGAGCCTGCAGCAACATGGAGTCCGAAAGAAGGAACAAGCGAGCCGGAGGGAAAAACACAGAACGAGCAACCAAATCCAGGATTCTAAATGAGACTGAAAATCTTCGGTAGCTCAAGCGCGGGAAACTGCTACCTCCTGGACAACGGAAAGGAGGCACTGATGATCGAGGCGGGAGTGAACATCAAGAATACAATAGTCAAAGAGATGGGGATGAGCATCGCGCGGATTGCGGGGTGCCTCATTTCCCACGAGCATGGCGACCACACGCGAGACCTCCGCGATGTAACACGCAAATACCGGATACCGACATACGCGAGCCAGGGGACAGCAAAGGCGACCGGGAACCAGAGGATCATAACGATAGAGCCTAACCAGATGACTCGTATCGGAGGATTTAAGGTAATCGCATGGGACGCAATGCATGACGCGGCACAACCTTTCGGATTCTTGATATGGCACGAGGACATGGGGTGGCTTCTATTCGCAACTGACACCTACTGCATCCCGGTTTCAATCAACGGCATAAACCACATCGTAATCGAGTGCAACTATTCGGAGGACTTGATCGAGGCAAACTACAAGAGGGGCATCATTACCAAGGGCCAGTACACCAGAACACTGAAGAGCCACATGAGCCTCCAGGGTTGCAAGGAATACCTCCAGAGCCAGGACTTGTCAAAGGCATGGGACATCACACTGATACACCTCTCCGACGGGAACAGCGATGAGGAGCGATTCGCAAGAGAAATCCAGGAGATTGCAGGAGCCGGAATCGTAGTGAGAGTGGCACCGAAGAAAGAAATAAGTACAATTGATTTATACAGATAAAACTATGATTGAACAGAACATCGGAAAAGACATCGAGAACCTGGCTGAGAGGAAGCAGTTCATCGAGGACAACGCCATGGCATCGGAGAAGATCTCCTACACCAGACAGCTGAGCAAGGACGAACTGGAAGAGCTGAGCAGGAACCTGGTGGAGAACAACATCGACATCCGAAACCTTAAGGAGGAGAAGAAAATCATCCTGCGCCAGTACACGGACAAGCAGAAAGACCTGGAAGACACCCAGGCGGTCATCATCGACAAGCTAAAGAACAAAAGCGAGTTTGTGAGCCAGGAGGAGTGCTACAAATTCCCGGACTACGAAACCAGACGCATGGCATTTTACAACAAACTGGGCGACCTGGTATACGAGAGAGCGATGAAGCCGGAGGAGACACAGATGACAATGTTCCTCATGAAGACCGGAACAGAAGACTAACACCTAAAAAAGAATAAAAATGGAAAAGCAAATCAAGGAACAGATCCAGGAGACAATCGCAGAGGCAGTGACAAACGGAACCATCAATGAAATCGTAATCCGGGAGGGGAAGGCCCTGGAATTGAGAGAACCGGAGGCTGTCCGCATTGTAGGAACCATCGACAGCCCGGCACGATGGGCAGAAGCCAAGAGCGGAATCGACATCAACAGATCGCACGTATCCGTAAACAGAGATTGGATGACCATCGAACTGAAAATCGATGAGACAAGCCCATACGGAACAGATATCGAAGGAAGACTGGAATGGAGTATGGAATTCAAGAAAATCGGAATCAACACAAACAACTACATGACAGCACAGCAGCTCGCTGAACTCATCAAGATGAACCGCGCATACTTTGAGAACCGAACCCAGGCCATGAAGCTGACAAGCGACCTCATGAGCTTCAAAGCGAAGGTAAACAAGTACGTGGAATCAAGCGACAACAACCGGGGAAACAAGAGCCTTATCCTCAACCAGGCCGTGGAGCACAACCTGCCGGAGGCTTTCACACTGAGCATCCCTTTGTTTAAGGGACAGCCGAAGACAAACATCGAATGCGAGGTCTACGTAAGAGCGGAGGACTTATGCTGCACCCTGGTATCAGCCCAGGCTAACGAGGTGATAGAGGACACCAAGAACGAAATCATGGACGTGGTGATCGACAGAATTACAACAGCACTGCCAGGAATTGCGGTACTTGAAATCTAAAAAAAAACAGAAGGAGCCGAGTACGGGAAACCGGAAAGGCTCCATAAAATAGAGAGAACAGATGGAAGGATGGATAAAGCTGCACCGGGGACTTCTGGACTGGGAATGGGCAGACAAACCGGAGATGGTGGCCCTCTTCGTACACTTGCTCTGCATGGCAAATACAGAAGACCATGAGTGGCACGGAACGATGGTGGAGAGAGGGCAGATCGTAACCGGACGTAAAGAATTAAGCAAAAAAACGGGAATCTCGGAACAAACGATACGCACCTGCATCAATCGCCTAAAATCAACCAACACAATAACCATAAAGGCAACCAACAAGTACAGCATTATAACTATCTGTAACTTTGACAAATACCAACTTGCAGACAAAGCAGATAACCAGACAGCCAACCAACAAACTAACCAACAACTAACCAACAACCAACCAACAACTAACCAACAACTAACCACACTTAAAGAATATAAGAACATAAGAATTATAAAAAAAGAAATAAATAAAGAAAAAAAGGAAGGGCAAATATACGTTTCAAAGGTCTTGAACGGCCAGGAGCCAGAAACGGAGTACGAAAAATTCACAGCCTGGATCCAGACGGAATGCCCGAACGCAGCCAAGGTACAGAGGCAGATGACAGAGGCCGAGTTTATAAAGCTGCAAACATTATACGGAAACAAGATGGTCGAGGAGGCAATCATGGCCCTGGACAACTGGCGGGATTTCCCAAAGAAGCGCACGAGCCTCTACCGGAGCACACTCGACGAATTAAAGAAGATTATCGAGAGACAAGGAACAACATCGAAAACAGCACCTCGGGATGACCGGGGGAAAATATACGAGGAATTCTAAGATGAAAGATTTCGAGAAAGACATAGAGCAGATGATGAAAGACCGGGGGATGCCATCAATCGATGACAGCGTGAGCATCAAGATCGAAAAGGCAGATGAAATCTTATACCGGGCAGCACTCTGGTACTTCGGACGCGTAGGAAAGGAATTCAAGCCGATACCGGAATACAGACAGATTGCAAACTGGCTCGAGGACAACCAGGGAAAGGGGCTCCTGCTTTTCGGAAACCACGGACGCGGAAAGACAATCCTGGCAAAGTACATGATTCCTGCAATCCTGCTTTATTTCAGCCACCCGGCATACATCTGCAACTATTACAAATCAACGGCTCTGGCAAAGAAACTCGACGAGGCACTGACAAAGAAGGTCATCGTAATCGACGACATGGGAGTGGAGAGCCAGGCGGTGGAATACGGAAACCGGAGGAACATCATGGATGAGGTCATGGACACGGTGGAGCAGGACGGGAAGCTGATAATCATCACCACCAACCTGGACAAGCAGGGAATCATAGACCGATACGGCCAGGGAGTGTACGACAGAATCATACAGACAACGAAAAGAGTGGCTTTTAAGGGCGGTTCATTCCGCGGTAGAGAAACACACCGGAAAGACGAGAAAACGCAGCAGAAGCGAAAAGAGACAGCAAAAAACGGACAAAAATGAGAATAGGACTGATAGACGCGGACAAGATGTGGAGAAAGAAAGACCACGCGAACAGATACGGGGGCGAGAAGCCATTCCCAAACCTGGCGATCATGAAGCTATCCGCATACCACAAGCAGAGGGGAGACGAAGTGGAATGGTACTGCGGAATGAACGAGCGATACGACCTGGTGTACGTTTCAAAGGTCTTCAGCTCGACACCGGACAGCCGAGAGCACATCCAGGCAGATGAGGTCATCTACGGAGGTACCGGATTCTGCATCATCAAGGAAAACGGGAAGGAGGTATACCGGGAGCCGAGAGACCCGAACTTCATGGGAATCTTGAAACCGGAGATCGAGCACATATACCCGGACTACGGGCTCTACGGAATCGAGGACACTGCATACGGATTCCTATCCAGGGGATGCCCGAGGGGTTGCAGCTTTTGCCACGTGGCACCGAAGGAGGGACAGCGGTCAAGGAAGGTGGCCGACCTTTCGGAGTGGTGGAACGGCCAGAAGAACATCATCCTCTGCGACCCGAACATCGTAGCCTGCCGGGAATGGGCAGACCTCCTGGGACAGCTTGCAGACAGCAAGGCATGGGTGGATATCAACCAGGGACTGGACGCGAGGCTGCTGACTGAGGAGAAGGTGCAGGCATTGAACCGGATCAAGATGAAGAACGTCCACTTTGCATGGGACAGATACCAGGAGAAGGAGAGGGTTATCAAGGGCCTCCAAATCTTCAAAGACAACTGGCGAAAGAAGGTGGGAAGAAGCGTCCTGGTTTTCACAATCGTGAACTACGACACCACCATAGAGCAGGACTTGGATAGGGTCTACATTTTGAGGGACATGGGATACGAGCCGTACATCATGGTCTATGACAAGGACAACTGCAGCCCATTATACAAGAAGCTACAGAGATGGGTGAACATGAAAGCGGTCTTCCATAAGATAGAGAAATTTGAGGATTATTGCAAGGACTTTAAAGAACAACAGCCATGAAAGACAAGAAATTCATTTACCGGGTTGAGACGATAATCGCCTCAAGCAACGAGGAACTGGAGAGCTACCTGGACGGATACGGGTGCCAGGGATGGGAGCTCTGCGTGGTGGTAGGAATAAAATTCTACTTCAAGAAAGAGGTCGAGAAAATCCCGGATAGAGCCGGGGAGAAACCAAATATAAACATTTAAAAGCAACAGAAATTAGAAAGAGCACATTTTTTGTGATTTTCGCTGCAATCGCCATGGGCCTCTGCTCATGCGCAGATAGCCAGTTCGATGAGCAGGCAGAAGCAGCATCAGTTAAGACAACCGCAACATTCAACAAGGGTGCAAAGACCCAAGGTCGACAAGGCCCTGGAAGGTAAAGGCCCAGACAAAAACGCGAAGCAGAATGTCATGCCAATCGCACAATCGGTCACTGGCCCATGGAAACCATTTCCGATCCGTCACCCGACAGATGAATAAGCAACGAAGGAACGACGACGAGTTATAAAACCATTTTTTACAAACAACGAAACGGGGGTAGGAACTCCACCAGGCGAGAATCCTGGAAACATAGAACGCTTAAGTTATAGACTATTTTTCACACCAGAAGCCGACTGGATAAACGGCAGGGAATTAAAATTCATTCAAATTACAATCGGTTGCAGCGATGCACCCACGGAATAGATTTTTTAAGCTTTTTACGGGCCACAGCGGTGGCAGCAATACATGGGGGAAGGCTGCAAGGTTTTCATTTAGTTTTAACTGGGCAGCGCAACGATGCGCTCCGGTTCGAGCCCGGAGACTTCCACAACGCGTCGGGAGACGTAAATGCGATTTTTGAACTTTTGAACACTGAAAGCCCACAGCGGTGGGCACCCGGATCCTTAGCTCAGCAGGACAGAGCGGCAACCTCCTAAGTTGCAGGTCGGTGGTTCGAGCCCACCAGGATCCACGAAACAAACTTTAAAAAGAATCAATCAATGGCAAACAAAGGACAGACACTGGTAAGGCTTACCAAAAGTGACAAAGAGGACATCATCCGGATGATCGGAGAAGGAAAAGACTACAAGATCATAGCGGACTACATAGGATGCAGCTACTGCACCATCAGTTACTATGCAAGGAAAAACGGAACGCAGAAATGGAGCAGATCGAGCGGAGAGAAGGTCATGGAGGTCATGAAGCTGCACAGCGACCACCCGGTGACAGAGATAGCGAAGATTACCGGATTAAGCGTTAGGTTGGTCTGCGGAATCATAGCGAGAAGCGATGAGTACAAAAAAGAAAAATAAAGAAGCATGAAACTGAAAGAAGAACACCTGCAGCTCATCCGCGACCATTATCCCAGGGAGGGATGCGAGGAACCATGGAAGGTTGCACGGATAGCCAGGGATATAGGCTGCACGGCCTGCGCGGTCGAATACCAGGCAGCAAAGATGGGAATAGGCAAATATGACTACCGGAAAATCATCGAAAGGGGAACAGCCTATAGGAACGCGCACAGGGAGGAGAGAAGGAGACGGGAAAACGAGCGGTACCGATTCCTTTACCGGAACAACGATGAGTACCGGAGAAAGAGACTGAAGAACTCGAATAATTATTACCACAACGTCGTAAAACAAAAAAGACAGAGCAATGATAAAAAAGCAAACCTTTGACATCCTCAACAAGAACGGGGACACAATGAAATCCTTTCTGGATTTCGGCCAGGCGGTAAACGAGTTCACGAAGCACAACCCGAACTACGTGAGACTGGTGCAGAGACAGACAATCGAGCGGGAGCTCTATGTTAGACAAGTTAATACCAGAGGAAATGCAGAGTTTAAATGAAAGGGAGACCATCACCCATGAAGATGGAATGTACAGAGACCACACGATAGGCGCAATCTTCGCAGCGGTGGCATTAGTGATGATTGTCATCCTTCTCGGATTGATCCACTTTATCTACAGCGAGAACAAGATCGATGAGCAGAGGTGGGAGATCCACCAGAACCGGGACACAATCAGCCAACTCCGACTCCAGGTAATAGAGCTCGAGGCAGAGGTGGAAATTAAAAACCATTGGGAGGAATGAGCATGAAAACAAAGCAAGAAATGATTTTTGAGGCTGCAATTAAATATTATGTTACTTTTATAAATGCATCGATAGATGAGAGTGTCAATAAGGCTTTTTTGATTTACAATGCTGTTGAAGAGCGCATAAAGAAAGAGCAGAATGATAAGATTAATTCTTTAAAAAATAAAGTTGTATGAACAGGTACACAATTTACTGCACCAAAGAGCAAACAATTAAGGCTCTTGAATTAGGTGCTCCGATAATAAAACATGAAGGTGTGACTACAGTTGGAGCGCCTAATGGCTATTATTTAAATGACAATGTTTTAACAAAAATCCCAACCTCCGAGCAGATGCTTGGTTGGTTGGAAGAACAAGACGATATTGAAGAAATAACAATATTACGCAATAGAGCATTTCATTCTTGGGCATATCTTGTGACTAATAAACGAGATAAACTTGTATCTTCTAATAATATATATCAATCTCGTCATGAAGCAACCATAGCAGCCATAGACGCTGCGTTGGAGTATTTGATTAAGCAAAAGGATGAATGAGTATGAAAAAGAATATATTAAGGGCGTTAAGTTTCATTTTCATTTTTTGTGGAGTAACATTGCTTTTAATTAGGGATATTGTCATATCCATAGGAATGTTTTCGATATTCCTTGGTGGAGTATTTACATTTTTTGAACACACGGAGGACTGAGTATGAGTTTTGAAGAACAAATAAAAATTATTTGCCATAAGTTTAATTTTTGGTTTCATGATTTAAGGACTGACGAAATCACAATGGGTCTTCCTTACAATGATATATATGTGTTTTTTAATAAGTATTCCAAAAATGAATATCATTTAAAATTAAACAATCGAAAATATGAGTTTTCGCCATCATACAAAGAGGTAAGTACACCGATAAAAACGATTGAAGATATTGTCAAAGCAATGAATTTTTTTGAAATGCAAGATGTTATATGTTTTGTTAAATCATTGGAGGAATGAGCATGAAAAGAATAATTCGATATACATCTTATGAAGGTAATTCTGTAGACGAATCATTTGTTGGTGTAAATGCAGAATCACTCGATAGACAAGAACAAGAGTTGGACTAACATTACTTTATGGAAGAATGAACATGAACAATCTCGCAGGATTCGGAAAGGCATATGATAAGGCGCTGATTCTTTTCATAGAAAGAGAGGATCACAATACGGCAGATTTGTACAAGCAGAACAAGACCGCCAAGGCCTACACAAATGAAAGTTTTTTATACGATTAATCAAGCACACATGGAGATAAAGGGAAATCTACCCTACACTTTTCGACAATTTATAAAAACAGATAGACATGAAAGAGATCAACAAACAAAAATTTGAGGAGAGAAAGAAGAGCAGCCGCTACACTTGCGGATTCCGCTACGACGGAAATACGGACAAAATGGAAATCGTTTGCACCAGGAACCAGGTACCGAGACTTCCGGATGATTTAACGGATGAGGATTTGATAATCCTATCACAGCTCGCACTCAAAATGAGCGATGAGATAAACATCATGATTTGCAAGAGAGACTTGCTGCCGGATGAGCTGAAGCGGCTATACATGAACGTAACAGAGGAGGCAGACGCATGAGCAACGACAAATACAGATGGTGCCCGAAGGGAGACATCCGCTGCGAGTACTGCAAGCATTTGGGAACAAACAAGGGAATAGCCTGCAGCTATTACAAAGAGAAGGGCCTGGACGACCAACCATGCGGTCAATATTTCAAAGTTAAGGATTTGTCCGAAAACGATAGAGAGGTATGGATAATACACTTTTTCCGGAAATGGAACACAAGCCACTGGGCGAGGTCATAGCACACTGGGACGATTACATAGAGGCCTGCCGGACTTTTGGAAAGGATCCCGGCTACTACGCGGAGGACACACTCTACTGGTTGAAGCAACTCCAACATGGGGAAGAGGAGAGGGGGACTATAGGGGGTGAGGAAAAAGGGAGATCCGCAAAGGACTTGCTGATAGACTTCCTCGGAGACAAAAACATCAAGGACGAAGACATAATCAAGGTTTTCTACGAAGACATAAAGGATGTCACGGAACAGATACAAACCAGGCTGTCAAGCGGGGAACTATTCGCAATGGCAGTCATCAATAAAAAGAAAAAAGAATGAACAGCAAATACGATAACATTATAGCAATCGACCCGGACGTGGAGAAATCCGGGGTGGCTTTCCTTGAGGTCAAGACCAGAAAGCTCGAACTTTCCGCGCTTTCATTTCCACTTCTCATGGACTACCTGCAGTTTGCAAAGAAGACAGCAAGTGAGAGCGGGCAGACCTTCGCTGTCATAGTAGAGGCCGGATACCTAAACAAGCCGAACTTCCATCTGCCACCGAACAGCACACCGAGAATGGCTGCACAGATTGGATGCCGGGTAGGAAGGAACCAGGAGACAGCAGCAAAAATCATTGAGAGTTGCAGGCATTGGAACATCGAGGTCAAGGAGGCAAAACCGCTGCCGAAATGTTGGGCAGGAAAGGACAGAAAGATAACACACGATGAGCTCGCGGCATTTACCGGGATCATGGGACGCACGAACCAAGACCAGAGAGACGCGGCACTTCTTGCCTGGATTTACGCGGACTTGCCGATACGCATACCACCAAAGAAATAAAAAGATTTAAAATTTAACTAAATAATTGCTTGTAATACAAGCAAAACGATTATCTTTGCATTAACGGATTCAACAAATTACAATGGGAAAGCAGGAAAACGATAACATGGATTTGAACTTTGGGGACATCGGCCTCGACGTTTCGATACCGGACATGGACGTGCTCTTTAATTTGGGCGCGGACTTGGGAGACATCGCGGACATCAGCGAGAACCGATACATCAAGCCGAAGAGAAACCCGATGCAGGACGACAGAGTCATGTACGACAACGCGGAGAAACTGGCACGGGACATCAGCATCGACTGGAACCAGAGAGTGGACTGCATGGTCAACGGCACATTCATATTCGGAGACTTCATCGAGGCATACCTGGTAGAGCACCAGATCCAATGCGAGCGAATGATAATCACAACCATCTCGCTTTCCCAGGAGAACATCGACAGCCTGGCAGGACTTCTGGACTACGGATACGTCAAGCAGCTCGACATGATCATCAGCGCGTACTTTTACGGGAACGAGGCACACTGCCTGGTGCCGTATATGTACAGCAAGCTCGATAAAGATAACAGATTCCAACTGGCCGTGGCAGACGTTCACACGAAGACCTGCCAGTTCAAGCAGACAGACGGGAAGAGCATCGTGATGCACGGATCGGCAAACCTTCGGTCTTCCGGAAACATCGAGCAATTCACAATCGAGGAATCCGGGGAACTTTACGACTGGTACCAGGAAGCATTCGAAAAGATTATCGATGAATACAAGACGATAAACAAGGCCGTGAGAAAATCAAAGCAATGGGACATCGTCACCAGAAAACGATTTAACAACTAAAGCATAGGAGGAACAGACATGGCAAATGCAAATGAAAGCGGAAGCGGAAAGTGGGCGAAACTTCACGAGGCATATGGCCCGAGAATCAAAGGATCGACATCTGCATCACAGAGATGGGCAAAAAGAATGAAGAATGATAAGAGCTTCACTACTCCATTCGATTAACTTAGCAGCACACGGATAAACCGGAGGCAGCACAAAAAGAACGAAAATAAATAGAATTTTAAAAAACAACCATGGGAGCAGCACAACTGCTCCCGTAACTCTTAAAAGACAATGCCTAAAGAACAGCCGAAAATCGACTACAAGGAACTCCAGGAACTCATGCTCCTGCAGCCACAGCTCATGCCGATAAAGGACATCGCGCCAAACAACGGCCAGATACCGGAGGTGCCAAAGAACCCGAGACTCATCCATAACGAAAAGTTTAGGAAGCTGAAGGAGAGCATAACGAACGATCCGGAATTCATGGCGGTGCGCGAGCTCATGGTCTATTTCTACGACGGGAAATACATCACCATCGGAGGAAACATGAGATACCATGCCTGCCGGGAGCTGCAGAAGGAGGCCGTGCCTTGTAAGATTCTTCCGGAGGACACCCCAAAGGAGAAGCTCATCAAATGGGCCCTCCTGGATAACGCATCATTCGGAGACTGGGACTGGGAGGCATTGGCGAACGAGTGGGACAAGGGCCTGCTCGATTCCTGCTGCATCGACCTTCCGGAGGTCGGAGAGGTTGAGCCGGAGGAGGAAGCCAAAGAGGACGGATTCGACGTGAAGGCAGCTGCCAGGAAAGAGGCCGTGTCCAAACTGGGAGACATCTACAAGCTCGGAAACCACAGACTTATCTGCGGAGACTCGACGAAGCAGGAAACCATCGCAATCCTCATGGGGGCAGACCAGGCCGACTGCATCATCACCGATCCACCATACAACGTGAACTATGAGGGAAGCAACGGAAAGAAGATCGAGAACGACAACATGGCCGACGCAGCCTTTCAAGATTTTCTAACAGACGCATTCAATGCCGCAAACAACCACCTCAAGCCGGGCGGAGTCTTCTACATCTGGCACGCGGACAGCGAGGGCTACAACTTCCGAACAGCGGCAAAGCGCGTGGGGTGGAAGGTTCGCCAATGCCTAATCTGGAGAAAGAACAGCCTGGTGCTCGGTCGCCAGGATTACCAGTGGATCCATGAGCCATGCCAACCTGCAGGCACTATGGTATTAACAACAGAAGGAGAGAAACCTATAGAGCTGCTTACAGAAAATGACCGGGTAGTCTCATTCGATTCATTGAGTGGCCAGGTAAAAGGATACAGAAACGGAGGCTATGCAATCAAAACTGCAAGCAGAGAATACTCCGGGAATATCTACAGCGTTAAAGTCGGAGACAAGACAACAAAAACAACGGATAACCACCAGTTCTCTGTGCGATTCAATAATGATGCAAAAAACAAGTACTGCACATACCTCATGAAGAGGGGAAACTGGTGGAGAGTTGGAATTAGCCGAACCTATGATGCACGTCAGTTCGGACTAAAAACAAGATTCCATAATGAGCAGGCAGAAGCAGCATGGATTATATCCATCCATGAAGACAATACAGAGGCACAGATAATGGAACAGATTATAACTTGCAAGTACGGAATCCCTTATACAATCTGGGAGACAAACGCAATGAGCAGGAAAATGAAGAGAAGCCAGAAGCAGGTTGAGGAAATCTATAGCAAGTTGAACCTCCAGGAAATGGAGAAAAACGCGAATAGACTGCTTGAGGACTTCGGAAGATCATCAAAGTATCCGTTATTAACAAAAGAAACAGCAAGGCAGAAATTCAGCCGGAGAGTTACTGCAAAAATCAACGCGTGTAACCTTTTGCCTGGAATTATGCAGCTCCCAATACCAAAGAAAAACGAGCACGGAGAACAGAACTTTGAATGGAATGACATCGACAGCGTTACATACACTAATGAGGTGTGTAGGGTTTATTCTCTTGCTGTTGATAAATACGAACACTACATTGCAGACGGAATCATTACTCACAATTGCTTGTATGGATGGAAAGACGGGGCAGGCCACTACTTCATCGGCCGACGCGACCTAACCACAATCCAGGAAACAGCGGAGGAACTGGACATCGAGAAACTGACAAAGCAGGAAATGAAGGATTTAATCCAAAAGATGCTCAACATTCCTACAACAATCATGGATGAGAAGAAGCCATCAAAGAGCGAAGACCATCCTACCATGAAGCCGATACCGCTGATCGGTCGCCAGGTAAAGAACAGCACACTGCCGGGACAGCTCGTCCTGGATATGTTCGGAGGATCCGGAACGACACTGATAGCCTGCGAGCAACTGGGCAGAAGATGCGCGTCCGTGGAATTCGATCCCGTATATTGCGACGTGATCGTGAGAAGATGGGAGGAGCTCACCGGGTGCCAGGCTGAGTACCTGGGCAATTTCATGAACGAAAAGGAGAAGGAGGAATAAGCCATGACAAAGGAACACATCACCGGGTACCAGTTCCAGAAAGGACAGAGCGGGAACCCGAGCGGGAGCTCGCAGAAGAAACGCAGGGAGAAGGCCG
Source organism: Fibrobacter sp. (assembly GCA_024398965.1). Taxonomy (NCBI): domain Bacteria; kingdom Pseudomonadati; phylum Fibrobacterota; class Fibrobacteria; order Fibrobacterales; family Fibrobacteraceae; genus Fibrobacter; species Fibrobacter sp. Next base: position 18,137 of record JAKSIF010000019.1, read on the forward strand.
CAAGACTTGTGGCCGAGCAGCAGCTGCGCGAGATGTTGGGAATCGACGGATTCAAGAAACTGAACAAGAAGGAGCTCACCCAGAATGACATGGACTTCTGGGACAGCAAGCTCATATCCATGGGAACACCGGAGCTCCAGGCCCTGGCAAAGATGGATGAGTGCCCGATTTATGCGAAAAACCAGGCATTCAGTCTCCTGCTCGACATGAAGAACGGACGAACCACAACCCTGGATAAAATCCGCGAGCGCATCTGCGGCAAGCCAGTACAGAGGGTGGAGCTAACCGGAAAGGACGGGGAGGCCCTCATCAACTCCAAGGTCATGACAGCCCAGGAAGCAAAGGAACTTTATAACAAGATGAACAGCGAAATCTAAGCAATGGCCGTGAACTTGAATAACCCGACAGAGGACGACTGGCAGCGTTCATGGCTGCTGAACGATTCCCTCTTCTTTACCCGCTATTTCTTCCACGAGATAACGGGTAAGCGGTTTATCATAGGAAACCACCACAGACTCATCGCAGACAAGCTGAACCAGATCCTCACGGGAGAGCACCCGACAAACCACTTGATTATAAACATAGCTCCCAGATATGGGAAAGCAATAGATGTGGAAACACCAATGCTTACAACAGACGGGTGGAAACGGGCAGGAGACATCAAGCCAGGAGACAGACTCTATGGAAAGGATGGCAAACCGACAAAAGTGGTTGCAGTTTATCCGCAGGGAGTGACAGATGCATACCATGTTACATTCACGGATAATACAAGTCTTGTAACTTGCGGAGAGCACCTATGGTGGGCATACAGAAGAAGGAGGCACCAGGCTCCAGGATACACCGGGGAGATCGTAAAAACAAGCGACATGGCCCATGACCTATTCGATACAGACGGACACCATAGATGGCACATCCCATCTGCCGAACCATTGCAGACAGAGGAGAGACAGCTCGATATAGAGCCATACCTCCTTGGCTGTTGGCTCGGAGACGGGGCATCATACAAAGCAGAGATAACCACAATGGATGATGAGATTATCTCGGCATTTGAGCATTACGGGGTGACAATCCGGACACACCAGAATGCAGGAAAGGCGACAGAATACGGAATACGTGGAGGATTCATCGGAAAGCTGAAAAGAATGGGACTTGTAGGGAATAAAAGAATCCCAACAGAGTACCTGCTCGCAAGCGAGAGCCAGAGACGCGAGCTCCTGGCAGGATTGAGCGACACTGACGGAACCTGCAACCGAAAGAACGGGCAGACAAGCATCTGCCTAACAAACGACGAACTGCGCCAAGACTTGAAAACACTCCTTGCATCACTTGGCATTTATTACACCGAGTACAGAATGAGCGTGTTCTTCCGTGCGGATTTCTGCCCTTTCAAGCTGAAGAGAAAGGCCCAGTATTGGAAGCCGCTGAATAAGCACCACTTCACAAAAAGGTTTGTGCATTCGATAGAGAAGGTGGAGAGAAGGGAGACTATCTGCTTCGAGGTGGACAACCTGGATCATCTATACCTTGCAGGCCGGGACTTGGTGGTAACACACAACACGGAGGTGGCCGTGAAGAACTTCATCGCAGCAGGCCTGGCCCTCAACCCGAAAAGCCGATTCATCCACTTGAGCTATTCCGGCACACTGGCCCAGGACAACAGCATCAGCATCAAGAACATCCTCAACACGGATGAGTACCGGAGACTTTTTGCAACACGTATAAAATTCGGAAGCGACACAAAGAGCAGATGGGACACAGAGCAGGGTGGCGGTGTCTATGCCACATCAACACTGGGACAGATAACCGGATTCGGAGCCGGAGAAGTGGACGACATAGACGAGAACGGAAACCCGAAGCCCTACAAGTTTGCAGGGGCAATCGTCATCGACGACCCGATCAAGCCGGAGGACGCGCTCTCGGACGTGATGAGAGAGAACGTAAACCGAAGATTTGAGACAACCATCCGAAACCGCGTTAACAGCAGAAACACACCAATCATCATCATCATGCAGCGACTGCACGAAATGGATCTGTGCGGATACCTGCAGAAACTGGAGCCGGACGTCTGGGACGTTTTGAGCCTTCCCTGCATCCAGGAGAACCAGGAGACGGGACAGAGTGAACCACTCTGGCCGTTCAAGCATACAATGGATGAGCTGCGGAAAATCGAGGAGGCAAACTCCTTCGTCTTTGACACCCAGTATATGCAGAACCCGACACCGCTCGAGGGACTGATGTACCAGAGATTCAAGACATATGAGACGATGCCCATCGAGGCACACCTCCCGGTAAAGAAGAACTACACCGATACGGCCGACACGGGTGCCGACTTCCTCTGCTCAATCTGCTACGACGAATTCGAGCAGGGAATGTTCGTGACGGACATCCTCTACACCGACAAGCCGATGGAGTACACAGAGCCGGAGACAGCGAGGATGGCAGACCGGGCAGGAACCCAGGAAATGCTCGTGGAGAGCAACAACGGAGGCCGCGGATTTGCCAGGAACGTGGAGAAGAACCTGCGGAGCCTTGGAAACAAGCAGTGCTCCGTTTCATGGTTTACCCAGACAAGCAACAAGCTGTCGCGCATTTTCTCCCATTCGGCCGAGGTGCAGAACCTCATCTATTTCCCGGTAGACTGGGAATCCAGATGGCCGAAATTTGCCAACGCGATGAAGAGCTGCCGGAAGAACGGAAACAATGCTCACGATGATGCACCGGATGCATGCACCGGAATGTGCGAGAACTTCCAGACTTTCTCAGCCATGACGGATGCGGAACTTGAAGAGATGGAAGATATCATATACGAGGATTTATAAACTTAACAGCACAGAGCAATGGACATAAACGAGATCATGGCAATGGACAATCCCCAGGAGAAGATCCAGAAGCTGAAGAACAAGACAATCGAGGTGCCATCATGGGATGATCTCCAGAAGGAGTACGATCCGAGGAAGCACCCGGTCATGACTGATCCGGAGTATCAGCCGGAGACCAGGGCGGGCCACAAGAGACAGCTAACCCAGGTGACACTCGGACTGCAGAAACTGGCAACCAAGCGAATCGCGGGCCTCCTCTTCGGAATTCCGGTGGTGCGCGTATACAAGCCAAAGAACGAGGCAGAGCAGAAGGTCGCTGAAATCATGGAGGCAGTCTTCAAGAAGAACAGAATCGACAGCGTTAACATCGAGAGGGCGAAGATGCTATACAGCTGCTGCGAGGTGGCCACACTCTGGTACACCCAGGAACAGGACGCGGAATACGCGGGAGAGCACAGCGACCTAAAGCTACGCTGCCGAGTCTACTCGCCAAAGAGCGGAATGGCATTGTACCCGCTCTTCGATGAATACGACGACATGGTGGCCCAGTCAATGGAGTACAGCCGTAAGGAGGACGGAACCAACGTGCGTTACTTTGACACATACACCAACGATAGGCACATCCGGTGGAGAATGACATCGAGCAGCCAGGAGGTGGACGTAGAGGAGAATAATCCGATCGGTAAAATCCCATGCGTCTACATGCACCGGGAGGAGCCAATCTGGGAAGACCAGAGCAACAACGTCTACGAGCTCGAGTGGACAATCAGCCGAAACGGAAACTACCTGCGAAAGAACGCAAGGCCGAAGTGGGTGGTCTATTCCGACAAGAAAATCCAGTTTAACAATGAGGGAAACGATGAGAAGAGGAGCCGCGACGTTCTCCAGTACCCGAAGGACGCAAAGGCCGGATTCGAGACATGGGAGCAGGCAACGGAATCCCTCAAGTTCCACGTCGAGGAATTGAAGCGCGACTACTTCATGAACATACAGCTGCCGGACATGAGCATGGAGAACATGAAATCCGTGGCCATGTCGGGAGAGAGCCGCAAGATGATGTTCATCGACGCACAGATGAAGGCAGGCGATGAGAGCGGAATCTGGCTCGAGGGATTCGACCGGGAAATCAACGTGGTCAAGGCACACCTTAAGAACATGTTCAAAAACATGGCAGCAGCAATCGACAGCCTGGAGGTGGAGACCAGGATCAACCCGTTCCAGATTAATGACGACGGGGAGAGGATCAGCAACCTCACCAATGCAACTGGAGGAAAGCAGATTATGTCACAGAAGACAGCAATCAAGTTGCTCGGAGAAGTTGACAATGTGGATGAGGAACTCCAGGCAATCAACAGCGAGACAGAGGTGGCAGACATTATGGACACTTTAGCAGAGTAAATAATTAATTATTTTTTTTAATTTATGAATTACATTTTAAATTTCACAAAAGAAGACAATGGCCTATTTGTCTCAAATGAAATTGAAATAATGGAAAATTTCAATTTGCACATCGAATTTGAAGAGAAAGGAACAGACGTAATGGTAGCAACAAAAACGGCAGGCTATGAATTTGGAAAGTACATCGTTTATAAAAACGATGGTATAAATTTTGAGCATGAACCAAACATTGGTAAGGTATTCCCTAAGACAATCAAAGTGGCAACATTTACCAGTGTAAATATTGCAATAATTACAACTGGTAACACCAGAACTGATAGCCAGGCAGAAAATGAGGAAATTATTGCTGCTGCATTAAATGACCTTAACACAAGAATAGGATAATCATGGGAAAGTATATCAAGAAATATAAGAGCGAGGAGGATATGCTGCTTAAAGATGGCATTGCAACACCTCACGTAGCCTTGGCTGACGATACTGGAGATGTGGCATATCTGCCAAGTTCGGGAACTTTTGTGTATGATGAGAACCGAAAGGTGGTTGGTGACTCAGCCAATGGTGAGAGCGTCATCTATCTGCTGTTTGACATTCCGTCAGCGGGAACGTACAACATTTTGGGCAACTACCCGTCCGCTCAGTTTGCAGGATTGCAGTATATCAAGGAGATGTCGGTAAACGGGCAGAGCATTCCAGTGGCGAAGAACTGGGCGTTTCCGTCTGCGGGTAAGTACACCATCAAGATTGTGGTGGACAAGGGAATCGATAGTTTGTTCTCGCTGTTCAACAACAATGGAGGTAATACATACTTGGTTGGTGCAAATATAGCAAGTTTAAAATCAAGTAGTGCATCTTCGGGCGCAAGAATGTTTAATCTCTGCAAAAATATAAAATATGTATTTGGCGCAGAGAATCTTGACACGAGCAACATGACATCATTACTGACAACTTTTCAGCAGTGTAACAACCTTGAACGTATTGATTTGACAAATTGGAATGTTTCAAATGTTACCGAACTCACGTCTATCTTGTATAATTGTTATAATTTAGAGTATATAGGAAACTTGTCAAACTGGGATGTATCGTCATGCGGTAATTTTAGACAAGTATTTGCACATTGCGAAAAGTTAAAATATGTTGGTGACTTGTCAAATTGGGACACTCATAGTGCTACTAAATTTGAAAACACATTCTTGGGCTGCTATGAACTTGAAAATGTTGGTGACTTATCTAATTGGCAAGTAGGCAATGTGACGACAATGTTGCAAATGTTTTCAAACTGCAAAGAATTAAAATCGGTTGGCGATTTATCAAAATGGGACGTTTCAAATGTTGAAACAATGCAAGCCATGTTTTATGAATGCAATGAATTATCATGCATAGGTGACTTGTCAAATTGGGATGTCGGTAAGGTGACAACAATGCAATCTATGTTTTGTAATTGCCACAAACTTAAATCAGTTGGTGACTTATCTAATTGGAATGTTGGTGATGTTACAACAATGAAACAAATGTTTTCAAATTGCATCAGCATGGAAAATATTGTTGGATTGAATGGCTGGAATACATCAAAAGTTACTGATATGTATCTTATGCTTGGCGCAAACGAAGGTCGGGCAATGTTGTTAAAAGAACTTGATTTGTCAAATTGGAATGTCGGGAATGTTACAAGATTTAGCGGATTGTTTTTAAATTGCCACAAACTTAAATCTGTTGGCGACTTGTCTAACTGGAATGTCGGGAATGCTACGGAAATGGATGTAATGTTTAATGGTTGCTACGCAATGACCGATGCTGGCGACTTGTCGAACTGGCAAACCACATCGCTAACAATTTGTAACCACATGTTTTGGGGTTGCAAGAGCCTAACGAGCATAGGCAAGAAACTGAACTGGGACGTTTCAAAGGTTACTGACATGAACAACATGTTTGCGGGTTCTGCAATCGAGGAAATCGACTTGTCATCATGGCTGCCAAAGGAGGGCTGTGACATGCACGCATTGTTTGATCCAGCGCACAACGATGATGGCTCAGTGTTCTCGTTTTCAAAGATTCGTGTACTCGGTGTTCCGTCAATCACTGCGACATCAAACACAAACAATATGTTTAAGGAGTGCTACGACTTGACTACAATCACAGCGAGCGGTAAGATAAGCAACTCTGTTGATTTCTCATGGAGTCCGCTGACAAAGGCGTCTGCGCTTGTGCTGTTTGATGCTTTGGATGGAGCGGTATCGGGTAAGACAATTACCTTATCTGCACACACTTACGGACTATTGAGAAGCAGAGATATTGACATTGCAACCTCAAAGGGATGGATTGTTGAATCAGTTAAAAGATGATACAAACTGACAAAATTAAGCATTTCTCAATCTGCATGGCGGCTGCGGTCATTAATCCGTGGCTTGCCATCGGATTGGCTTTAGGAAAGGAGTACGGAGATAAATGCGCAAGCGGAAACCACTGGTGTTGGTGGGACTTGTTGGCTGACGCATTGGGAACAATTGCCGGGACAGCAATCCGGTCATTCATTTTTTAACAGCAGATGGCAAAGAAAAATAAATTCGATCCACTGGCATACGACAGACAGCACCGGGCAAACCTCGCAGCCAGGGCAAAGAAGATAAAGGCAATATTCGACAGCGCAGCCCAGAAGGCTGTTGTCATCGGACTTGCATCCGGATTCAAGGATCCGGAGAAGGACTTCATCCTTGAGAAACACCCTGCAGCAAGGAAGAGGATCGACGCAATGATAGACACCATGCACGACGACCTGGTGGACTTCATCACAGACGCGGAAGAAGCGGAGTGGCACCTGGCCAATGCGAAGAACGACGCAATGGTAGATGCAATTGCAGCCAGGACAAGCATAGCCAGAAGACTCCTGGACATGATGAAGCAGACGAACCTAACAGCACTGGCCGCATTCCAGGAAAGGAAGGTAGCAGGCATGGGACTGAGCGACCGCGTCTGGAACCTCACCGACAAGTTCAAAGGAGAGCTCGAACTGGCAATGGAAATGGGCATCGGTTCCGGGAAGAGCGCGGCCGACATCAGCCGGGACGTTCGCCAATACCTCAATGAGCCGGACAAGCTGTTCCGGAGGGTAAGGGATGAGAAGGGAGTCCTTCATTTGAGCAAGGCAGCAGCGGCATACCACCCGGGCCAGGGAGTCTACCGGAGCAGCTACAAGAACGCACTCCGAATGACAGCAACCGAGACGAACATGGCATACCGCACGGCCGACCACGAGCGGTGGCAGCAGAACCCGTGCGTGATCGGAATAGAGATCCACCTATCGAACAACCACACCATAAAGAACAGCAAGGGAGAACCGGAGGAACTGCACGACATCTGCGATGAGCTCCAGGGGACATACCCTAAAGAATTCAAGTTCGTGGGGTGGCACCCGAACTGCCGATGCGTGGCGGTCGCCAAACTTTGCAGCGACGACGAATTCATAGAGTACAACCAGAGGATCCTGGACGGGGAGGACGTGTCGGATTTTGAATTCAGCGGGAAGATCGACAAGCTCCCGGACAACTTCAACCAATGGGTGGAGGACAACCAGGAGAGGATCGACAGATCGAAGACTTTGCCTTATTTCCTATCCGACAACGCGGACATGGTAATAAAGGCAAATCCAAAAGCAGGAATCGGTGAATTGTTCGAGACGAAGGAATCAAAGCGAATATCGACAGAAGCATACAATAAGCCGGAGAATCTTGTTGAAACAAGAATGACGAATAAGCAAAAGGAAAACATAAAAGATATTGCAAGCGAGCTCGGAATAGAGCCAGGGAAACCGATGAACTTCTGGGAGGCAAATGAAAGACGGGGAAACGTAAACTACGGAAAAGAGCGAGATTTTGAATTAAACTGCATAAACTCAGTATTTGCCCATGAGCTAAGACTTAGAGGTCTCGATGTGACAGCAGTGCGTCCGTTTACAGCAGAGAAGGGAACGGAATTCTATGGAATCCTCGAGCATCCGGAGCAGATGTTCAAAAACCCAGGAGTGAAGGTTTTAAAAGACAAAAAAGGAGTTACAGCAGGAATGCTGAATAAGGCCACAAAGGAAAGAGGACGATACCATCTATCGTTTGATGTTGAAGGAACCCGATACGGACATACAATGACAGCAGAGAGACTGCCGGACGGACATCTTGTCATCTACGACGCACAGAGCGGAAGATTCTGGAGCACCGGATTTTTAAGTGCAGTCAGTCGGTCTGCGGGATTGTCAGTAACGAAGGTAGACGGATTATTATTTAGGGAAGGACTGGCAGAAAAAATGGTCTGCGCGACCGAAAAAGCAGGGAACCTTATCACCAGGAAGGCAAAACGTCGTCGCAGATGAGAGCCATAACCTGCTCCGGAGACAGACGGACAAGCCTGCCATTTAAAACCTCACCGAGACATGGGAGTCCGGTCTTCATTCCGATATACTTGCTGACATAGAAGATAAAAATGCGTCTGCCTTTCTTTTCTTTATACAGCTCAACAATATCAAACCCGTGATGTTTTGCGTAAGATTTAGCAACATTTAGTTCATTCATAACTTTAAACTTTTACACCGGGAGCCGGAGCAACACCCAGGCTCCCGGTTGGTTTTTACTTTTGCAAAGGTACGTTATTTTTTTTCATGCAGAAAACCCTATGCTTTGAAATTCTGCATTTTCCGTTCTCAAACGGATTGTACTCGTTAATACGGGAGGCATACAGCCTCGATTCAGTCGCGCCCAGGACTTCCGGAGACAAAGCCTCAAAGATTGCGCGAAGGGATCCGAAATACATAATCTTACCAGTCTCGAAGACAGACACCCGGATAACACAGCGGGTGCTCGTTAACTTTTCACTCTTCATATTTAAAACAATTTTTGTGTTGAATAACTTCCAATACGGGCATGGAGGGTAACGACTACCCGGTAGGTCTTATAGGCCGGGAACCGGGAGAGAGAGGTGGTCACCTTTTCCAGGTAGGGAGCCTTTACAGCCTCCCATCCCTTCCGGAAAGATGCAGCCTCCTGGTGGCTTAAACAATAGCGGCTGAACCGGATCAGCTCCAGGTCATCATTATAATTGCAGCGATAGACGCGGGCCTGCAATAGGCCGAACCCGTCCTCGAATTTTACAGATACAATCTCTTTCATTTTTCAACACGGATATATTCGATAGACTCAGCAGACAGAAAGAAGACACCCTCGTCGCTCGTGATTTCCAACTGATAATCCGGGGAGGCCTCGAAACTTTCGATTAAATAGAAAGCGAGCTCACGGCCGGACTTCAAACCGATCAAGGCATGACTGCCAAAATCGACAACACTATTCAAGACTTTAACAATTTGAAATGGATGCATAGCTTACAATTTTAAACGTGGATAAATTCGATTGATGAAGCGGGAACGACATAGGTACCATCGTCCTCGGTAAGGATTGTCAGCAAATCATCGGTGTTATTGAAAATAGCCTCGATACCACCGGAGATACGGATAACACTGCCGGACTTCATATGGATATTGAGATTCATGGAATCCTGGAACTCTTTCAGCAACTCAATAGCAATTTCTTTGTTCATAGCTTTATTTTTTAGGATGGGAGGATTGCCCTCCCCCGGGGTTGATTAATTATTCTCGCAAACGATATAGTACTCACCATCAACATGAGAAGCGGTTCCCCAGAAGGTGTAGCGGACATAACCCTGGTGGACTGGGAAGATGTCGAAACTTGCGTCCTTCTTTAGGCTTTTGATAAAGCGGCTGAACATTGATTCGATCTCGCGCTTGCGGGTTGAGGTGAAACCAGTCATTGAAACTTCATTGTTGTGCTCCTCTACGATTTTGTAAGTCTTCATAATTGCTAATTTTTAGGTATTATTCATTCATTTATTGTACTACAAAGTTACGTTTTTATTGCGCAATATCCCTTATTTTCAAGAAATTAATAACTTTTATTTGCTTTTAATACAAGCAATTCACTAATATTTGCTATATTCGCATCGTTCATAAAAAAATAACTCATTATGTTTGAAGAGCAAATACTTGAAGCATTGAAAACCCGATTCCAGGGGGTAGATGCAAAGACCCTGGCCAGGATCGCTAAGACACTGGCTAAAAAGGTCAAGACTGAGGATGAGGTTCAAACCGCAGCAGACGGGGTGACCATTCAGCAGCTGATGGAGAACTACGGAGACAGCCGCGCGACCGAAGCGACCAATTCCGCAGTAACTAATTACGAGAAAAAGCACGGACTGAAGGACGGAAAGCCAGTAACTCAAGAGCCAGAGCCAAATCCAGGCAAAGAGGGACAACAAGGCCAGAAGCCAGGTGCAGATGACAACACACCGGAGTGGGCTAAGAAACTGCTGAGTACCAACGAGGCACTACAGAAGAGAATCGATGCCCTGGAGACCGAGAAGCGGCAGTCGACCAGAAAGGACAAACTGGCCAAGGCTCTCGAGAAAGCCCCGGAGAAGATCCGCACTCGTTACCAGTCCGACTTTGAGCGAATGACATTCAAGGATGATGAGGACTTCGACTCTTACATCGAGGGACTGACTACCCAGAGCGAGGAATGGAGCAACGAATTCTCAGCTCCAGGAAAGCCAGGAAAGACAACACCACCAAAGGGCGGTGGTTCCGGAAGCGGAACAATCTCACCGGAGCTCCAGGCAAGAATCGATGCGAGAAAGGCAGAAACGTCAGCCCCTGCCATTATCGGACTGACACCAGAAAGCAAATAACTAACAAATGGACGTAAAATTCAAGTACCAGGATCCTGCTCCAGTTGAGAAGATCTATATCGAGCAGGTATTCGCAGAGGTTCCAGGTGGCGGCATGATTTCAAATCCTGCATTCAGTGCACCTGCATCAACCGCAGTCGGTGAGGACAGCAACGGAAAGTTGAAGCTGATCAAGGGCTACAAGGTAGTCGAGGCAGCAGCAAGCGGTGCAACCACCATCAAGATCGAGAAGGGCAGCGGTATCGTTAAGGGCGACGTTCTGGCAACCGGGAAGAAGGGTGTAGCCTGCACAGCAGTAGACACCACCACATCACCGGACTACGACGTGGTAACAATCAGCATGGGTGTCGCATTGAAGGCTGGCCAGGTATTGTACCAGGCAAAGGAAGCATCGGCAGATGCAGCACAGCCAATCTACGCACCTAAGTATGTAATCGGCAACCGCGTGCCTGCAAACGAGGGCGACTTCCCGGTACGACTGCTGAATGGCGCAAACTTGCGTAAGGAGACAGCGATGGTCGCACCGGAACTTGTAGAGATGATGAAGAGCATCGCATTGGTTTAATCATTAACGTAAAAAGGAGGAAAAGAATATGGCAGAGATTAGAAAGCCCCTCATGGACATTGATCAGCCTGGCCTGCAGGTTGAGATCAACAGCTACAAGCCAGGTGACGGACTGACCTGGAAATCGTTGTTCCCATTGAAGTATACCCAGAAGTTCGATATCAAGGGCCTGGAGGGTACCGAAGGAATCCCAGTGGCAGCAGACCGCGTGGCATTCAACACCAAGGCACCGAAGAAGACCCGCAAGACCATCGGCTCATGGAACGGCAAACTGGCAAAGTATGCAGTCAGCCGTGAGAAGGATGAGATCGAGTGCGTGGAGTACCTGGATGCGAAGGCACTGGCGGAGAAGAACGAGGACAAGGCAGCAGCACGCGACCTGGTAGACCAGGTATACGACGACGTGAAGTTCTGTCACAACGCGATGGACTACAAGGTCGAGCTCGACACTTGCCGCATCGCTTCGAGCGGTATCCACTCGTTCCCTGCAAGCATCGAGGGAGACATGGCAACCGAGGATGTTATCAACTTCAACGTGCCAAAGGAGAACTTCAAGGGCGTGGGACACAAGTGGAGCGACGCAGAGAATGCCGATGGCTTGAAGGACATCTCAGACGCACAGAAGGCAATCATCAAGAATGGCGGTGACAAGCCAAACTTCGCATACATGGAGAAGGACAAGTTCGAGGAGCTGTGCCGCCAGAAGGCTACACTGAAGCACTTGTACCCACAGCTGACAGCCGAGCAGTTGGGCATGGTTAGCGCAGACCTGGTGGACATCAACCGCATCAACCAGTACATGAGAGGCAAGGGCTACCCACAGATCGGTGTCCTGGACACCTACGTGACTATCGAGCACAAGGATGGCAAGCGCGAGCTGATCAAGCCTTGGAACGTGAACGTGGTAACACTTTCACCTACTCAGCAGTTGGGCTGGACTTACTACAAGACTGTCCCTAAGGCAGAGGCAACAGCAGCAATCCAGGCCTATGGCGCATTCTACAAGGTAACCATCTGGGGCGAGGTTAACCCAATGCTCGAGGGTACCATGGCAGAGGCATACGTACAGCCTGGCTTGATCAACCGAAGAAGCCTGGTGTTCATCAACACCGACAACACCACCTGGGCAAACGGAGCATCAGCAAAGTAACATAAACCAGGGAAGACACAATGAAAGTATTGCAAGCATTGCAGAGCTTGAGCAGCTACCCGATCCCTGCCTCCTCGATAGAGAACATCTGCGAGGAGGTGGGGATGGATAGCCTCTCGGATTTGAACATCAAGGATCGGCAGAGCTCTGCATACAAGAGAGCCAAGGCAAAGGTCTACCAGTTTCTGTCGGAGGCACCGAACGTGAGCCAGGGAGGTATCAGCTATTCATTCTCATCGGATGAGAGGAGCAGGTACGCGAGAAAGGCCGATGAGCTGATGACAGAGGTTGGAGATCCGGAAGACGACGTTATCAAGTACGGATACAAAGGGGAGGATTTCTAATGATTATTGCAAACGGGACGATAAGGCCTATCACCGAGACCGGAGGAGGCTACGACGGAAGCGGGTCACCAATCCCGGCCAGTAGGGTCGAGGGTGAGGAGATCCCTTGCAATATCCAGACGGACACCCATGACCGGAGAGGTGTCAGTGAGGACGGAACCTACAGCAACCACAGCTACACGATCCTAATAGATCAGCAGCCATGGACAGCCAGACGGATCCGTCTGTATGACAACCGGAAAAACGATATCGGAGAATTCCAGATTCAAGACGAGCAGTTCCTGGATTGCGTGGGAGCCATAAAACTTAAAGCGGTAAAACCATAAACCGACAATGCCAATCACCTGCAACACCAACGGCCGGAAAATCCGGGAGTACCTCGATGAGAAATTCGCGAGGCGAATGGAGGTATGGGCCAATATTCTGGACAGAGCCGGGGAGGAGGCCGTGAGGGTCGCGAGACTGAACCACAAGTACCTAAACCAGACTGGCAACCTTGCCAGTTCCGTGGGATACGCGATAGTCCACAACGGCCAGGTAATCAAAAAGAGCACCTTCGAGGTGATAAAGGACGGAGCCGATGGCTCCAAGTTGGGGAGGGATTATCTCGAGCAAGTAATAGCGGAGAACGCACAAGGCCTGGTTTTAATAATAGTGGCCGGGATGCCATACGCAGGGTACGTGGAAGCCATGGGGCTCGACGTACTGGACTCAGCCAAGCTCGAGGCGGGAAGAGTAATCGAATTATTCACAAAAGCCTTAAAATTAAGCAAATGATAAAGAGCGAGGAACAGATAGAGCTATTCATTTTTGAAGCACTGAAAGACTTTCTGGAGGACACGATCACCGGAAAGGTCTATCGGAGCGAGTGCAGGCCACTGGACTCAACCGGGGAGGATGCCGTAATATCGGTCTCGGCAGCTGACGCGGAACAGATCCAGAGGGGCATGGCAAAAGTGAACATCTACGTCAATGACACCGACAACGGCACTGGAAGCCTGGTACCATCCAAGGGAAAGACAACGGCACTCAGTACAATGGATGCTTACATTGTAGAGATTTTAAACAGCAAGGACGCGGAGTACAACTGGAGGCTCGAGAAGGCAACCAGGACGATGAAATCCCAGTACGGGAATCAGCACTTTGTCTCCGTCAGCCTTGAATTCAAAAGAACAACATTCTAAAACATTTAAATATGGCAGAGAATAAAATCATCATGGCCTGGAGCGAGTGCGAGATTGAGATCGGAGAGACCACATCCGACAACTCATTTCCTACCTCAATGGAGAGCATCGGAGTAATTACAGACAACTCGACTACTCTGGAGAACACCGATGGCCAGGTCTTGGAGTCACGCAAGAGCGGTGGCGGTCTGGTTGCACGTGAGCAGAACGAGGGAGGCTTTGCTTTGAACACACGCGTCACAGAGCCTACATTCGAGCTGCTGAAGAAGCTCGGCCTGGCAGAGGACGGAACATCAGCAGACGAACTGGACGTTACAACCCACATCGTACAAAAGCAGTTCGCATTCAAGGTAACACCGAAGAATGTTGGTGCAGTCGGCATCAAGGCTCCAGTGTGCAACGTGACATACAAGCCAGGATTCAGCGACCAGGAAGGTAACTACGGAGAGCTGCGCTTTGAGATCCTGCAGCACAAGAATTCAACAGGCAAGAAAAAGTGGTACACCCGCTTCAAGAAGAAGGCACCATCGGAATCATAAGTGGCACTTCGTCATGATTTTATAAAGTTGGGACGTGCAGTAGCTCAGTGGCCAGAGCGCAACAGAGGTCGCGGGTTCGAATCCCGCCTGCACTACATAGTTAATGAGATATGAAAAAGACAGAGCAGAGGACAGCAGATACGATTCTCCAAAGGGAGAAGACCATCACGATAGCGGGAACCGAGTACACGGCCTGCGCACCGACCCCGGCTACACTCATCATGGTCAGCGAGCTCGTGGCAGATCTGCCACCGATTGAGAGTAACGGACTTACAATTTTAAGGGAGACACTGAGAACCGCCAGGGATTGCAAGGTCATAGGCAAGATAGCCGCTACCTTGATTCTTGGCGCGAAACGTATAAAGGAGAACCGCCAGGTGGAGGTTGGCCGTAAGCGGGCACACTGGTATTCATGGAGGCGGGACGTTCCGGTAACTGAAAGCGAGCTCGATCACCTGGCCGAAACAATCCTGGAGGAGCTCACCATGGAGCAGATACGCAGCCTTCTCCAGGAGAGACTGGGCGACATGCAGGTGGCCGATTTTTTCGCAGTTACCACTTTCCTACGCGCTGCGTCAATAACAAGACCAACCCGGGAGCCAGAAGCGACAGCATCTGGGCAATGATAATATGTTGGTCGAAGAACCTGGGACTCACGATTGAGCAGGTCTTATACGACTATTCATTTGCAAACCTTACCCTCTATTCGAGCGCACTGCCTCAGTACGGGGACGGGGAGGGAGAAAAAGGAAAGTGGAACAAGGATGAGCACCCGGAGCTCGACGCAAACAACCCGGATAACTTCAAGGACTTAGACATAGAGGAGGAAGAATAAAGATGGCAGAGGAGACACCAGTAAAATACACCATTACCATAGACGACCCCAACGTCGAGGAGAAGACAAAGAAGGTCATCAAGGCATTCGACGAAATCGGAGAAGCTGCGGCAAAGGCCGGAAGCAAGGTCGATGAGACAGCCGAAAAGATTAAGCAGACCGGAATCGCTCTCGATGAGACAGCCGGAAAGATGGAGAGCACGAGCCAGAGAATGGCCGACTCCATGTTCAGTGTGAACTCGACACTCGAGGACAACACCCAGAAGATGCGTGAGAACCGGGAAGCTGCAAGCCAGGTCGTCACGGCAAATGAGGAGATGGCAGGTGCGGAGGAGAAGCACGAGTCAATCATCTACAAGCTCTGCGGTGGCCAGGAGAAATACAAGGCTATCCTGGATGCAATGCCTCCAGGAATGAGAATGTTCATAACGGAGATGACCGGAATGGTCAATGCGTCGAAGGCCTTCATCGCAACACCACTGGGTGCAATCCTTGCCGCTCTTATCCTGGCTTTTGAGGCAATCAGCACGTGGCTGCATAACGACAGCGAGGCCCTGGAGGATTTCGCTGCAATCACCGGGCGCGTGTCCGGTCTTCTTTCCGGACTCAAGCAGGTGGCAATGGACATCGGCAAGGCTTTGTTCTATGCATTCAGCGAGCCGAAGAAGGCCCTGGAATCACTGAAGCAGGCACTCCTGGGTTTCAGCGACATAAAGAACATCATCCCTGCGACTTCCGATCTGTCAGTGCAGGAGGCAAAACTGCGTAAGGACAGAAACAAATGGAAAGTCGACGAAGCAAAGTATGACAGCCAGATAGCTGAGCTGCGCGTGAAGATGAGCGACGCGTCACAGAAGGCGGCAGACCGGGCAAAGGCTGCAGCAGATGCAGAGGAACTGATCAAGAAGAAATACGAAACACGAGTGGAACTTGCCGAGAGGGAGTACCAGATCGTGAAGAAGCGAAACTCGCTGACTACATCGAGCCAGGAAGACCTGGAACATGAGGCAGACCTTGAGGCAGCGGTAGAGAGGGAGCGGGCAGCTATGAACCGCGAGCTAAATATGTTCGTGCGAAGGAACTCGAGCCTGGAACAGCAGATGCAGAAGGCAAACGAGACAATGGCAAAGGGAGAGAATGCCCTTGCCATGAAGATGCTGAACTCTGCAAACAAGCGGGCAAGCCAGGTGCGAGAGCTCGAGATGATGGTGGCCCAGGCCAGGATTGACGCGATGGATGACGGGGCCGAGAAAACAATAAGGCAGATGGAACTCGATGAGCGGCAGATGCTGAACAAGGCAGAGCAGATGAAGCAGAGCTACCTGCAGCAGAAGATCCAGGACGCGAAGGCAGAGTTTGATGCCGACACCAGGAACAAGGGCCGCGTGTTCGATCCGGAGAGCATCAAGCTGACGGAGGAGGAGGTGGCCATGTTCGATGAATACCTGCAGAAGATCCGTGAGAAATCGGCAAAGCAGCAGGCCGACCTCTTCGAGATGGAGGTAAAGGACATGAACGACTATCTGGCAAAGTTCGGGGACTACCAGGAGCAGAGACTCGCAATCACAAACAGATATGCGGAGCAGCGGGCAAAGGCCGAGAACGAGTGGCAGAGGAAGACTGCTGACTCGGAGGAGGCAGATGCGCTGCGGGCACTTGATGACAAGTTCGGAAAGACAACCAGGGCGATGGCTGACCTCTTCGCGGACTCATCACAGAAATCCGTCATGGCAATCCAGGAGATCATCAGCAAGTACGAGCAGCTGATCACAATGATGGAGAGCGGAAACATTGACCGGGACAAGCTGAAGGGCCTGGGATTCAGCGACGATGACATCGCGAAGATCCAGAAGGGCGAGATTAAGCTGAAAGACCTGTCCGACCAGTTGAAGGAGCTGAAGGGCGAGCTCGCAGACAGATCCCCATGGCAGTCATTCATGCGCAACGTGAATGAGGGAATCAAGAAACTGGGATCCGGAGAGAAGGGAGGACTTGGCCAGGGAGTCTACCAGATTACAAAGTCAATCCAGGACTTCATGCCTGCGCTAAAGGAATTCGGAAGCGAGATAGCAAACATCTTCGGAGCCGATGACTCTGCCATTTCCGGGATCACGGACGGACTGGGAGGCCTCATGACAGCAGGCCAGGGAGTGGGCCAGATAATGAGCGGTGATATCGTGGGCGGTGCCATGGCAGCGGTGCAGGGCATCAGCCAGGTGGTCAGTGCACTCGACGGATTGTTCGGGGCCGACTACAGCCAGTACAACAAGATGAAGGAGCAGTACGATCTGCTGTCCGGAGTCTGGGACGACTTGATAGCGAAGAAGAAGGAATACATCGCTGAGAGCTACGGAATGGAGGCTGCGGCCGTGGAGAAGGAGGCAGAGGACATCCTAAAGAAGAAACTGGCAGACAACTACGAGCTGATAAAGACACTGGCAGGAAGCGGTGCGTCAATAGGAAGCCACAGCCTGGGCTACAGAATCAATAAGAACATGAGCGATGCGGACTGGAGGAATCTGTCATCAGTCGCAGGAGCCAGGATAAACCAGTTCGGGGACATTCTCAGCCTAAAGCCGGAGCAGATAGCCAAGGCACTCGAGAGCGACAAGTTCGTGTCCGTCTTGAATTCCGTTAATTCCGACTTCTTGACTTACCTCCAGAACATAGCGGACTACCGGGAGGAACTGGAAGAGCTCCAGGACAGCCTAAACGAGCAGCTGACTAATACGAGCTTCGATAGCGTGTACGACGGATTCGTCAGCACACTGATGGACTTAAGGAAGCCTGCGGAGGATTTCGCTGACGACATAAGCGAGAAATTCGCATCGGCCATACTCAGCCAACAGATGGGAAAGCAGTACAAGGACAAGCTGAACGAGTGGTACCGGAACTTCGCGAAGGACATGAACGACGGGCAGCTGACAGAGGCCGAGATGACTGCACTGCGCCAGGAATACATGAACATGGTCAACGCAGCACTGGAGGAGCGGGACAGAATCGCAGAGATCACCGGATACAAGGCAAGCCAGATGGACGAATACACACAGAGCGCAAGCAAGGGCGGCTACAGCTCGATGAACCAGGAGACCGGAGACGAGCTCCTGGGCCGCGAGACAGCACAGCAGATAGCCCTGGAGGATATCCAGGAGAAGACAGCGGGCATAGCCATGAATCTGGAGCAGATGCGAGGACTTGCAGTCATGCAGGTGGAGCACCTGGCAAACATCGAGAAGAACACCAACGAGCTGTACCAGATCAACGAGAGACTGGGCAGGATCGAGGATAACACATCAAGACTATGAAAGGGGATTTATTTATAAACGGGGTGGACGCATACACCACATACGGCCTGGGAATCAGCGAGGCGGCAATATCCGCGCTCATCTGTCCCCCGGCAAACAAGGAACTGATAAGGAACGAGTCGAGACTTACACCGGGAGCGCAGTACATCGTAGGGGCGCAGGTACCGGACGAGAGGCAGCTCACACTCGAGGCCTACATCAAGGCAGACAACATAACTGCCATGTACACGGCACTGAACACCCTCTACAATTCGGTCTTCAAGGCCGGGCTCTTCACACTGAAGACAAGCGACCTGCCAGACGTTACGTTCAAGCTGAAGTACAACAATTTCCGTCAGTTTACAGAATTCAACGGGAGACTTGCAAACTTTATTCTAAATGTTACAGAACCAGATCCAACTGACAGATAAGGCATGATTAAGATTTACAACATTTCGGGCAATGTCATCAAGCAGTTCGACAATGTGCCAATCGGCAGCACCAGGAAGGCAGAGCTGATGAAGGAGGACTTCGTAACCATTCCGTTCTCAGCACTGGAATACCAGGAGTTCAAGAAGGGCAGCTACGCGACTATCGACGGAGTGCGCTTTGAGGTTACTGACAACTACAAGCCTACCTGGAACGGAAGAACCGGAGGATACGACTACAGCCTGCGCCTCGATGCATGGTATTTCCAGGCAAAGGGAATCATCACCAAGCTGCAGCCTGCGAGCGGAAACTGCGAGGTGGCATTCAAGATGACCACCACACTCCAGAGGCAGGCGAGCATCATCGTGGCAAACTTTGCAGCGGCAGGAATGGGAACCATAACCTGCTCGGTCGATGACAGCGTGAAGGACGCGGGAACTTCAAAGTTCCTGGAATACAACGCAACCGGACTGATTGACGCAATCACGATGATTGCAGAGGCATGGAACTGCGAATGGTGGTTTGAAGGCAGTGTCCTGCATTTCGGAAAGTGCGAGAGCGGAACGGCAGAGAACCTGGTGGTCGGTGGAAACGTCTCGGACTACAGACCTGGCGGCTCCTCAAAGTCAGCGACAACCAGGCTGATAGCATTCGGCAGCACCAGGAACCTGCCCAAGAGCTACCGGAACAACGGAAGCCCGGTGCAGGATGGAGTCATCCAGAAAAGGCTGATGATGCCATCGGACACACCATACCTGGACAAGGTGGCGGGACTGAATCCGAAGGAGATTGTCGAGGAGGTCGTTATCTTCGACGGAATCTACCCGAGATTCACATCAGCCGTTAGCAGTGTGGAGACATACACACCGGAGGTCGGGGAAGGCGAGGAGCAGAAGACATACTACCGGATCAGCACAAACGATTTCACATTCAGCGATGACTTCATCCTTCCGGGAGAGACACTGCGCGTGGAATTCACGAGCGGCCCGCTTTCCGGCTTTACATTTGAGGCCCGATTCAATCCGAAGAACGTGGATCCGTCGGATGACGGGTACCAGATGTTCGAGATTATCGTAAACCAGGACTACGGAATCGAGCTGCCAAACGGGAGCCTGCACCCGGCACCAGGTAACAGCTTTATCCTAACCGGATGGGACTCTACCAGGATCGAAGACCTCGGCCTGGTTGCAAATGCAGAGAATGAGCTGAAGCAGTGCGCCCAGAGCTACATGGCAAACATGGATGAGGACGGGGTGAGCAGCAGCATAACGATGAAGAGCATCGCAGATGGCTCTAACATCTTCCCGATAGGACGAAAGGTTACAATAAAGAATGGAGAAGAGTCCAGGGCTTCCAGGGTCGTCGGATTCACAATCAAACTGGACATACCGGGAGACTCACCAACATACACCATAGGCAACTCGCCAAAGTACAGCACAATGGCCGACCTCCGCAAGGAGATCAAAAAGGGTGGCCTTGAGACTGCAGCAAGCATCAACGAATTGCAGAACAAGAGCTCAAAGGTCGATCTTTCAGCATATAAGACATGGGCAGAGACAACGGCCAAGCTCGGAATGACAGAAATCAATGGTGGATACATTCTGTCAAAAATGATAGCACTGACAGATACCGGGGACAACATCATGGCCGGAATGAACGGACTCTACAATGAATCGGCAGAGGGAGGTGGAGCAGCAGCCTGGTACGGAGGAGCCATGGACTCGGCAAAGACACTCTTCCGATTTGACGGATCCGGATTTGTTGCAAACGGCAACATTTCATGGAACAGCAACGGCCAGGTAACACTATCCGAAACTGCAAAAATCCTCGGTACCAACGTAACCATGAAGAACGTGGCCGACATGACCGATCTATGGGAGAAGGTGAACATAGGAACTGCTTCAAGTCCTATATGGGCGGTAAAGTCAAAATACCATGTAGTCAGCGAGGGAGAACTTGTAGGATATTACAACGGAGAAGGACTGAATATCGGTGGTGGAGGCGGTGATGGAGCATCATCAATCAAGTACGGCTCTCAAATCTTCAATTCGGTTGATGGTGTAATCGACATCAGCCAAATAAACATTTCTGGCGGTGTTTCTTCTTGGAACGACTTGACCGATAAGCCAACTTGGATTGGAGCGTCTAAACCATCATACAACTTTAGCGAGATAGGTGCTAAGCCTACAACCATATCGGGCTACGGAATAACTGATGCAATAACAACTGGAAATATTGGCTCACAAAGTGTCATGTATGCACACGGAACGAGGGATAAAGACCATCCATCAACAAATACAAGATATACTACAGCCAACAACAACTTTGCTGATGGTGCTTTGCATTATTATTTGGCTACATCATCAATGACAACTGGAAAACCTACACAAGGCGATAGCCAAATTATACATTGTAGTTGGGATAATGGCAAGTGGGAATCACAATTAGCCGTTAAAGATGGTGGGAGAGGATTGCAAACAAGACACCTATCTTACAATGGTTGGAGTGATTGGCAGACCGTAGCATATATAGATGATAACGTGACAAGTGCCACCAAACTCCAAACCGCACGTTCATTATGGGGCAATAGTTTTGATGGTTCTTCAAACATTGGAGGCTCATTAATTCCGATTGCTGATAACACTCATCAAATTGGAACAAATAATGCAAGATGGACATTAGGATATTTTGGATGGGTAGGAGGTGCTACTAATAATTCCTTTAATTTGGGAGCGAATAACAGCACACACATGACATTTACCACAAGTGGTAATGTAGGTATAGGAACAACATCACCTTCCACTAAACTACACGTTTATGGAACTACTACTACTTATGCTGTGAGTTTACGCAGAACAACTAATACTTCATTATCTGCTGCTGGATGGTATAAGATTGGTAGAATGGTTTATGCTTCTGTATATGGAAATGGTGCTATTATCTACATTAATAGAGCTTACAGTGTTGTTAATAATGAAAGTTATGTTGTTTCAGTAAACGACACACACGATGCAAAAGGTGCTATTACACAAATTAGTGGTGCTGCCAATTCAAGACTGATAGAAAAGGTTGCAATAGTTCCACACGCAAGCGATGTTGGTGGTGATGTCTATATCTATTATAAAGGAGGTTCTGATAATAGTGTATCTATTAGTGCTGTAGGACAAATTGATTTACAAACCCCTACATTAACATCAATAACACCTAAATACTCTATTAGTTTAGTAGATGGTGCAAGTGTTTACGGAAATATCCTTGTAACTGGCGAGTCCACAGCCTACTCCGATGCCAGACTGAAAACCGACATCAAGGATTTGGATTTCCGTGGCGCATTGATGCCAAAGTCATTCGTTAAGGACGGCAAGCAGAGCATCGGCTTTATTGCGCAAGAGGTAAGAAAACTATATCCCGAATTGGTGCATGGCGAGGAAACCGAGGATAGTTACTTGTCACTGAACTACGGAGCAATCACGGCTGTTCTTGCTTGCCAAACAAATAAGCATGACAAGCAAATAGAGATGCTTAAGAAGCGAGTCAGTAAGTTAGAGAATGAGGTAAAACTTTTAAAGGCAAGTTAATATGAGTGTAAGCGGTGGAATTATAAGCAGAACCGATACGATTACAAGAGCAGACGTTAAAACAGCAATACAAGCCAGTACGAACAATTTGACCGAACTTTGCAAGCACGCAAACGTCAAACCTTGCAGTCGTTACAAACCAGTACGGAAGAAACAAGATACCGGAATGACTGAGGCTGATTTTGCCTCAGTTGATTACGGGTATCTTTATCCGTCATTGCTGACTGCCCAGGAACTTTGCAATTTCCTTGCCGGGATCAGTACAGCAAGCGGCAAGAATCTAACCCGTAGCGGTAGCGATTTGGTTGCAATCAAAAACGGATGGTACTACCAAAAGCCATCGGGAGGAGCGGATTCTCCTTGCAGAATTGGAGACTTTAGAGGTTACAACAATAACGTAGGGAACAACCTTATGCTATTCGAGTCATTCGACAGCATCAATGTTGCACAGCCCCCGGCACAAACAAGAATCCCTTTCAGTGTTTATTGCCCTTATGGCGAAAGCCAGGTGTTGCCGTGGGAAATGGGCAGCATGAATAACACTGGGAAGGTAGATAGCAACAAGCGATATTTCGGAATTGTCGTTTATAAGGTTGGAGCAACTATCACGGCACGTTCAAATCCAAGGTATCTTGTTTCCGGTTCAAATAACGAACTGATGATTGAAAGCACATCGAGCCTATCTGCCGGGGCAAAGTTATGCAAGTTATTTGATGGCTCCGGTACTTACTGGATTATCCCGGTAATGTCATCGAGCAAAGAAGCGTTTAATGATGGAACGACCGCATCGGGAGCAACGGCAAATCAGCAAGCAATCTTCTACCCTCTACCATGCGCACACCAGGTTTGTGTAGCAACTAATAGCACATCGGTTGTAGTTCCACCGATTAGCACTGATGTTGTATGGACAACAACCATAACGGCCACACGCACAAGCAGAAGAATCAATATAACGATGACACTGAGCGGAAGACTGAAAAAAGCGGGTTCAAGTGTATCAATCGGTGGATGGGGTATCTATTCTGTAGTCAGCGCAAGGCAAGGGCAGAACGACTATATATCAACACCGAAAATTATCACAGCAAACAAATTGGCTTCAACGATAACCAGTGCAACTGCTGACACAATCGTGTATAATGGAATCACCGGACTTGCTTTTGATTACTTGGATGCCGGATTCAACACGACTGACCCTATCACTATTTCAGTGCTTTGTCAAACAATGAACGAGGGCAAATATTTTGATTTACAAAATAGTTCAAATGAGGTAACTAAATAATTATAATCATGAGATTAGAACATAAGGACGAAGACTATGGCGGTGTAGGCATTAACACCACCAAGAATGACGAGAAGGAGTCAAAGAGAGCAGACATCGTGGCTGTAATGATTATCGTAGCGATAGTCGCAGCCGTAGTTATTAACGCTTTAATTTAAGTAAAGATGTACACTGACACAACGAGCAACGGACTTACCCACATCAAGGCGCATGAGGGATATGTGATGACCAAGGGAAGCGAGATAGTAAGGGAGATTTGGTTAACTGGAGGTGGCTGTAACGAGTGGACTGAGGTAAGCGACCTGGTGCTATTGACACCACAAGAGCAGCAGCAGAGGCTCAATGAACTTGAGGCTTTCAAGGTTGAAAGCCTAAGACGAATTGGTGAACTTGAAGCCGAGGTAGCCGAGAAGACTGGAACAATCGAGCGTCAAACCACATCTATGGCAGAACTGAGGGAGAAGCTATCAACAGCAGAAGCAAAGGTGGCTAATTTTGAAAAGATTGGCGGTGAAGGATTTAACGTAGAAATCGGAAATGGAACTATCGGAACTATTGGAGATTCAGTAATCAAGAAAAATTTATAAATCATGAAGACATTAAAGACAAAGGAAGCCGTATCAGCATACAATCTGCTGAAGGCTGCGAAGATTAACAAGGTGGCAGTCGATGCCGACAAGTTTAACATCATCAAGACAACCCGTGCGCTGAAGAAGGTGGCGGAGGATTTCGAGTCTTTCCGTGCAGATTCAGTGGAGGCACTGAAGGGAGAGAACCATGAAGAAATCCTGGAACTCGCACAGCGATGGCAGAAGGAGGAGGAAGATGGCCAGAAGAAAACTCTAACACCGGAGGAGCGAGTGGCCGTTAATTCATACTTTGAGAAATATAACAAGAGCATCAATGAATGCTTGAAGGAGGAGGCAGAGAAGGAGAACGAGATCGACGTAAAGGAAATCACCGACGAATCGTTCATGCAGCTCATCGGAGGCAACGACTGGAACACCGAACAGATGATAGCAATCCAGGACGTAATCTGTTAGCCTATGACAAAAAAGGAAATTTTCGACAAGATCGTGGAAATCACAGCGGAAGTCTGCAACGTCAGCCATGAGGACATCATGGACGGGTGCAGGAAGGAAGACGTGGTCACAGCCAGGACGATCTGTGTCTTCTGGGCCACAGCTGCCGGATTTTCAGTAGAGAGCATGGTGCAGTGCACTGAAACAAACAACGCGCACTCCATCAATTCGGTAAAGGCCAGGATTGAGTATTACTGGACGGAGAAATACGCATTCCATGTCCTGGTTAAGGAGGTGGGCAAGCGGCTCCTGGACTTTGCCCACAGCATAGATGAGGACTTCGATATATGGAAGCCGATAAACCACATCCGAAAGATTACCGGAAAGTACTGATTGTTTTTTTCATAGATATTAAATAAGGTTTGAGAGCAGCTGCCCGTGACGGGTCGCTGCTTTTTTTGTGCATGAAAGCAACCGGAAAGAAATCCAAAAGAAACGCGAAAGTAACTGAAAAACGAAGAATTGCACCGGACAAAGGAACTCGCTACCTTTGCAACAAACCACATAGAGGTGGGAAAACTAAAAACTCAACTAAAAAATTTTTTGAATTATGGGAGACGTAACAAGAGTGTTTGTTCCCGATGGCGGTAATTTCGGGGGCAACGGAATGGAAGGTATGTTGCTTGGCAGTATGATGAACGGATGCGGTGGCTTCGGTGGCGGAGCATTCAACAACCCAATCTGGGCGCTTATCATTGTAGGTCTGCTTCGTCAGTGGGGATTTGATGGGAACGGCAATAACAGCCAGTTGTCGCAGATTCAAGACACCTTGAATACAAATCAAGGCAACACTCTGCTGATGAATGCTATCACAACACAGGGCACGGCAAATGTGACAGCAACAAAGGAATTGGCAGCAGCTACAAATTGCAACTACAATGCTATGCAAGGAGCTATCAATGCTATTCAGCAGCAGATTGCGAACAAAGCCTCACAGGATGGCATCAGCTTTATGCAGGTTGTAAACGCCATCAATAATGGAGATGCAGCCCTGGCCAACACATTGCAATCATGTTGCTGTGACATGAAAACATTAATGACTAACCTTAACTATGAGGGAAGACTGGCTGATCAGGCTCAGGCTGCTTTCCTGGGTGGCAAGATTGATGCGCAGACCACACTGATTAACGATAAGTTCTGTCAGTTGGAGATGCGTGAGATGCAGAACAAGTTGGATGCAGAGCGTGCTAAGAATCTGGCCTTGACAAATCAGTTGTCACAGGAGCACCAGAGTGCAACATTCGCATCGATGGTTGCACCTATGCAAGCAGACATCAACGAAATCAAGTGCAAGCAGCCTAACACGGTGACCATTCCTTACTCGCCAGTAACACCTATTCCTAACTGCGTGGCATGGAACGCTGCAATTTATGGCGGATTCCCTTATGGCGGTGGCAGAAGCGGACAGATTTGGAGTTAAACCTTAAATTGTTTGTATTATTATGGCAGAGTTCTTAACCTATCCGAACAGGGCTAATACTGAGGGTTTTCCCTTGTTGAAGGGTATTCCATCCGTTGACGCTACAAGTGGCAATCTGGTAATTACCTTTGAGCCACATGCTGCTATGGGCAACCAGTGGACAGGCGGATTCTATGTATTCGTTGACGGGACAATAGCAACCGGAGCTCAGCCAGTCGTTTTTGCTACAAGAGGTGTTGCCGAGACTAAGCCATTGTATATGTTCAATGGCGCACAGGCAACAGCCGCAGAGCTAGTCACTACAACTGGTGGGGTGCTGATTTGCTTCTATAACGGAGCTAACCAGAAGTTACAAGTGTTCGGTATAACTAATTAATTGAGAATTATATGTTTAGCGATTTGAGAGAAGGAAGTCAAGTTTATATCTTGACAAAGGAAAGAATCGATGCTCCAAAACTGGAGGTTGGCAAGGTCGTGAGTTACACTCAGCCTGTGCCTAAGTACCCAAATTCGTTCAGCTATGTGAATCCGCAAGTTGAATGTGTCATGGACTTGAAGGTAAGCGTTGGCGATGAGACCTTTGACATCCCCCAGTTGCCATCCAGAGAGGGCCTGTACAGGTTTAAGAATGTCGTGGTCACAGACTCAAGGGATGCCATGAACATGGAGGTGGAGAAGATGCGGCAGATGTCGGCAGAGCATGTAGAGACAACACCATTGCATGAAAAGGCATTGAAGGCGTATGACGACATTCTGGCCACTATCAATCCATCGTTCGCAAAGGACAAGAGGCTTGATGACATGGACAGGAGGATAAACTCGCTCGACGAGAAACTGGACAAGATTCTGGACTCTCTCAGCACTCGCTGACAGGTGTGTAACGTATAAAAAGATACTACTATGGGATATATGTATGAATTTGAGACCGAAAAGGTTGGCAATATCGCAGAAAACCTTGAGAAGGGTATCCGCTATATCGGTAAGGCCATGCAAGTGGCAGAGGAGCTTTGCGGTGGCGGTGAGACTGGCTACAGGAACGGCTCTGGCTATAATGGCGGTGGTTCTGGATACCGGATTGGTATGCGTGGCAACTATGGTGGCAGAAGCATGGGCTATCGTGAGGACGAGGAAGAGCCTCACTATGACGAGTACGGCAACCCTGTGATGGGTATGCGCAGAATGCGTGACAGCCGAGGCAGATTTATGTAAACAGCAACCTAGAGGGCATGGAAAATAGGCACATTTAAACATGCTTATTTGAAGTGCCCTTTTTAAATCATTGATTATGAACAGACAAGCACTCGATTATTACATGGACATGCCAAGGGCCATGAAATCATACCTGCGGCACAACGGGTGGCATTTCTCGAAGAATGCCTGCAACCTTGCCGTTACAAGAATGAGGAGATACAACCAGTCGACCGGGAAGATGGAGCCAGTGGAGGCAATCGGAAAGGATGAGGTGGAGGATATCCTAAAGAGGAACGGCATCAAGCTCGAGAACGCGGCCGGGTACGACCACGTCTATGTGGCAAACATGATACGCGCGGATTTCTGGAGGTCTTCAATTGAGGACGAACAGCACATGGCCAGGATGATAAAGGACTTCATCGACGACAGAGACCAGGGCGACGGGTTCATCTTCGCAAGATGGTACAGCGACATGATCCGTGCGGGAATCCCGGTGGAATGGGAGGACATGGAATAGGAAGGAGGACACCATGCGGGCATTCAACATCTACCTGGAGCAATACGACTGGATGGCCAGAATCTACGTGGCGGTCACACACCTAAACACGCGGGAGGTGACCCATGCACTGATGCACATCGGTTGCAGAGGCAGAGACCTCGACACGGCATACGCGCAACTTGCCAGAGGAAATGAGAACACCGGGATCTGCTACACGAACAAGATGGAGCGAATGTCGGTGGTTGTCATCGGCAGGACTTCATCGGCAAAGGAGTTCTTGAACTCGCTGATGCACGAGACCGGGCACCTTGCATGCCACATTGCACAGCAGTTCCGGATAAGCACAGAGGGAGAGGAAATCTGCTACATCATGGGAGACATTGCCATGAAGATGTACCCCAAAGTCCGGGACTTGCTCTGCCAACACTGCCGGGAGCATTAAAAAACAAAAAAAAGAGCAAAAACTGCTTGTATAACAAGCGAAAATCCGTAAATTTGTAAGCAGGTAAAACCAAATGGAAGAAAAGAAAAAAATGGATCACATAAAAACACTGCTTGTAGGCATCTTTACCGGATTAACGGCATTCTTGCACCCGATTTCCGGAGACGTTTACAGCCTGCTCCTGGTCTTCGTGGTGAACTTTCTGTGCGGGCTGATAGCCGCATATTGCAAGGGCGAGGACTTCGACTTTAAAAAGGCATTCCGGTGCGTTATCGAAGCGGCCATGTTCTTTGTCTTGATTGCCTCGATCTTCGCGGTCGGCAAATTCAAGGGGAACGCATCCGGGGCACTCCAGTGCGTATCGTTCGTAGTTTACGCAGTTACTTATTTCTACAGCGTCAACGTACTGAGGAACCTCCAGAACATCTTCAAGCAAGGGACAGCGGCACACTCGGCCGTGAAATTCCTATACCACATTTTAAGTGTGGAGTTTGTGAAGAAGATCCCGTACCTTTCCGCATACATTAACCAGACAATCCCAGAGACAGATGGTAGTGCTGATTGATAACGGGCACGGGGCAGAGACCCCGGGAAAGAGGTCACCGGACGGAAGAGTCCTGGAATTCTCATACACCAGGCTCCTGTCAGACTGGGTGGTGGCCATGCTGAAGGATGAGAACATCGAGACCCACCTGGTCACACCGGAGAACGAGGACATCAAGCTGAGCGAGAGGTGCAGGAGGATAAACGAGTTCTGCCGTGAGCGAGGTACCGGAAACTGCATGGCCGTTTCACTGCACATCAATGCAAGCGGAAACGGGAGCCAGTGGATGAGCGCGACCGGGTGGAGCGCACATATATCCATGAACGCGGGAGCAGGATCGAAGAGACTGGCAGAGTGCCTGGCCGATGCAGCGAAGGAAGCCGGACTGAAAACCAGACAGCCTGCGGCCGACCAGAAGTACTGGAGACAGAACCTGGCGATTTGCCGGGACACGTTATGCGCAGCGGTGCTGACAGAGAACCTATTCATGGACAGCCGGAGCGACGTGGAGTACCTGCTTACCGAGGAGGGAATGAAAACACTGGCCAGGATTCACGTCCAGGCGATAAAGAAATACATAGGAAGATGAAACAAGCACTGAAACTCATCCTGCCGACAGCGGTCACAATCATAGCGGTGGCCTTTGGCTTTGCATTCATAAATGCAATCCTTGGGATGAAGAGACTGAGCGAGGAGATCCGGATGAAGAGCGACACCATAGCAATCCTTCAAACCAGGATAGACACCATGAGACACCGGGCACCAGAGGCCAGGGAGGTGGCTGATCTTCCGGAGCTGCGGTTCATCCAGGTACCATCAATCCTCCTGGTCAACCGGGAGACAACCAGAACGGATACGATTCTGGTGGAGGACAGCACCCAGGTGGCAATCCCGGTAGAGCAGAAGGTCTACACGGACGACTCCACATACACGGCATGGATCAGCGGAGCTGCGGTGCGCATGGATTCGATAGAGACGTACCAGAAGACACAAACAGAAACAAAGATAATCACCAACACCATCACAAGGAAGAAGCGGATCGGGTTTGTCATTTCTGCCGGAGGAGCGATAACACCGAAGGGAATACAGCCAGGTCTAACCTTTGGAATCGGGTGGATGTTTTAAGAGACACCAGGAGCACCACAATACAAATTTATTTTTTTAGGTATTACGAAAGAGGCATAACCCGGGAGGGCAGGTGCCTCTTTTTTTGCTAATTTCCTATTAACTAATAATAACTCTAATCTATTGATTATTATTTGATTACATTGCGCAATATCAAATAAAAGTGTTATATTTGCAATAGAAAAAGAAACAATAAAAAACAAAGACAATGAAAAAGGCAACATTCTACAAGAACGGAGAGAAGAGCGGAGAGCTTACAATGACAGCAATCGAAGCTGAGTCATTCTACAAGATTCTGGCAACAGAGCACCCGGACATGATCGTAGGAAAGAGCAGAACACCAGGATCAAGATGCTACCAGTACAGAGCAAGCGGAAATAGAATGAGAGTCGTAGTTGAATAATAGGAGGACAGCACCATGACAGCATTACAGACAATCCAGGTAGACAGATACCACAGCCAGAGAGGTGCATGGATTTACAGCGTTAAGAAGAACGGACAGAGATACGCAAAGCCGACCTGGAGCCAGGCACACGGAAACGAGAACTCGGTAGAGGAGATCATCGAGAGACTCGAGAGACTGAACCCAGGTAAGAGATTCGAATTCTAAAACATAAGCCATATGACAATCACAGAAATCAAAAAGGCCCTCGAGAAAAGAGGGTACCACTTGGAGAAGGCGGTAAAAATGCCAGGGGCATACAATATCGTATTCAAGAAGACAAAGATTGCATACCTTTACAATCAACCAACAAAGGGGAATGCAACCATTCAAATGGAAGACTGCCCGGAGAGACCAGTATACGAGATCAACAAACCGGAGGATTTATTCTGGTACATACCATAATTAAAAACCAAAGGAGGGCGAACAAATGACACGCGAGGAAAAGATACAGCAGATAGCCACTAAGATCTTCCAGACTTTGTACGCGGAGCACAACTGGGGAGAGACAGCAGCCTGGAACCAGGCATACAAAAGAGCCATCGCAATCGTTAACAGAGAGGAAAAGGAAAACAAGTAAATAACCGGGTGAAGGTTCCGACCTCCACCACAACACACCAGAACAATGAACGGAATCATTCAACAGCTGAAAAGCGACATCGAGAGCTTGAAAAAAGCTGAGCGACAGATTAGAGAGGACAAAACAACCATGAGGAAGAAACTCGCCCAGGAGATACAGAAGGAGTACGAGCGAATCCACGGCATCAAGCCGGGAGACAAGATCATCCGAAACGATCGACCTTGGAAGCCAGTCTTTTATAAAGGATTCGAGGAGAGACAAGGATACATCTGGGTGATTTTTGCATGGCCAAAGAAGGACGGGACAGAGAGTAAGAAGACATTCATCGACATTTATACAGAAAACGACAACATAACAAAAATAGAGGAGGACAGAAAATGAAAGCGGTAGCACTATCAAGCATCCAGGTTTCAACATTCCTATACACCAGAGAACACGTGAGCCAACCACGAGGCCATGGCTCCTGGGCATTTTCAATCGGAGACCGGGCAGGCTACGACAACCCGGACAAGGTCTTCTGGGCAGACGGGCTCTACAGCCAGGCGGTGCGCCAGGCGAAGATCGAGGCACAGAAGCAGGGGAAAGAGAAGATCTACGTACTGCCATGAGCCAGGGAGGGAGGGTAAAACCTCCCTTTTTTTATTAACTCTTAATAACTAATAAATGATTGATTTTCTGCGCTTTATATTGCGTTATATCAAGTAATTATCTTATCTTTGTGGTACAAAAAAAGAAAAGAAATAACCCAAAAAAAGAGCAAGACAATGAAAGCAACAAGAAGAACAAAGATGGAAGGTTGGAACAACACATACCTGCCAAAGAGCAATAAGACAAACTGCCTGGATTGGCTGAATGAAAACGGATTCTGGGTAGAGGACGACAATGTAGGATGCACTACAACATTCGAGCAGGTAAACAAGGCCATGGTAAGACTCGAGAACGGAAAGGTGGACTTCACAGAAGAGGACTTGCACAAACTTGGCTTATATTGGACTGACACATTCTTGATGAGTGCAATCATCGACGCAACATTGCAGATTAATAAATAAGGAGGAACCAAGATGAAAACGAACGAACAGATCACAGCAAGCATCTACAGAATGTTCAAGGGCAAAATCATGGCATATAGAACCTTTCACACTCCAGAGATTCAAACACTCATGGCGGTCTTCCGCGAGTGCTTCGAGAGCGACGAAGAGAGACAGCAGTACATGCAGGAGAATGGATGGAATGAATTCTACCACGAATACATAAATAAATAAGGAGGACAGACAATGGCAAAGACATGGTTTTATTTTGAGGACGAAGAATCAATGCAGGTTTACAACACCTGCATGGGATGCGAGAACTTGAAAAAGCTCTTCAAGCCAATACCAGAGAGCGATTACAGCGGTGGATACGAGACATGGGATGAACTGGTGGACGAACAAGTCCAAATGGCCCATGACGGGGCAGAGGACTGCGGATGGCCAAAGTTGGACATGGCACTGGCAATCATCTGCAACATCCTGGAGGATGAAGGCCACATCGAGCGCGACCTAATCGACAAGGCCCTGGAAGAAGACGCAAAGAACTTTAAATAAAAGGAGGAACAACAATGATGAACGACGAACATGGGTGCAGCACATGCAAGGCACCAGGAACAGAGAACTACGAGAAATACACATACGGGATAGGCCGGAGAAAGAAAACGGCCTACCAGTATGACTACAGACACACAGATGGCGACCTTTTCAGCTGCTGCGCACCAACACTGGAGGAATGCCGGAGAAGAAGAGACGAATGGATAAGCAAGAAAGCATAACATTTTAAACCATACAGATATGAAATACTTAGTAAAAGAAATCGAGGAGAAGGGAAAAGAGCCACAGACACTGGCTACATTTACAAACCAGAAAGACAGCACAAACGCAACAGCCTGGGCTGATGGGTATGCTTTTGGATTTGCAACATACCGACATAGTCTGCAAAAGCCCATGATTCAACAAATAGATGGTTACCAGTGGTGGAACCATGCTAATGGATACAAACTCTGGGTAGAAGATGAGAACGGGAAGCTGGTCTGCCGAGAGAACGACAACCTTTAAGAGCAGGGAGGCACAACAGCCTCCCTTACTTTTTCACCTTATTATAAAGCACCCAATCCAGAAGCCTCCGGTTTGCATCGTCGACCTTTTTCTGGTCGAAAGCGATATACACAGAGGTCACCGGAGAACCGATGGAATGGCCCAATCCGGCAGAGATCGTCTCCTTCGGGATATCCAGGGCAGCACAGAGGGTGGCCCAGGAATGACGGGCAACGTAGGTGGTCAGCTCCGGGAACAGAGGCTCGTAGATTTTCCGGCCGTATTTTCCGACAGAGACAACCGGGCCGACCCGATGCTTCAATACCCAATTGACGCGACGCATATAATTATGGGTGCTCGCGTACCTTTCCAGAACATCGAGAAGAAAATCACCATGGCCAGGATAACGGCCGATAATTTCCAGGGCCTCCGGCTCCACCTTGACAGAATACATCTTGTGAGTCTTGGCGCGGGAGTACTGGATGCGACCCGCGATGAAATCCGACTTTTTCAAATGCACCAGATCCTCGATGTTGATGCCGCGGAGGAAGAACGACAGCTTGAAGATATCCAGGGCCTCCAGGAACCAGGGCTCCGGAACGAAGGAGAACAGCCTCCGGATTTCATCCACATCCAGGTACCGCTTTTTGGTCTCAACCCTCCGTAGCTTGAAAGAGCGGAACGGATAGACAGACACCAGGCCATCGTCAATGGCAGCATTGAAGACAGCGCGGACATTCCGGAAATGGAGATTTCTGGTGTTGTCGGCATTACCAATAGAGGACAGCCAGGAATCAAATGAAGACAGCCAGGCCTTGTCGATTTCGGAGAACGGGAAATCACCGGAGAGGGAAAGGGACTCCCGGAACAGCACAACCTTCTTGTAGGTT
The DNA here is from genome assembly GCA_024398965.1 of Fibrobacter sp. NCBI lineage: Bacteria > Pseudomonadati > Fibrobacterota > Fibrobacteria > Fibrobacterales > Fibrobacteraceae > Fibrobacter > Fibrobacter sp. Next base: position 52,560 of record JAKSIF010000019.1, read on the forward strand.
TGCAGATAGATCTCACGAGTCCTCCCGGACTTGGCATTTGAGAAAGCCAGGAACCGGGCAAGGAACAGAGTGGACGGATCGACGGGATCACCATCCGGATTGAGCACAGCCAGAACCCGGTCGCGGATTTCGGTAGCCTTCAGCTTTGAATGGAAGCCGCAGGTCTCGACGACTGCATTCTTGATTTTTAGGAGGAGCTCCTGGAGCCGGAGGTTTAGGGACTTAGCGGATCCGGAGGAAATCACGGACTTCTTGCTGTTCCACTGGGAGGGCAGAACTGAAATCCCGAGGCCGATCATGGCCTGGGTTGAGCCGTTACGGATAACGGCCTTAATCGGGCAGGGGACACCAGGCCGTGCAGAGCGCACGTCAAGGTACAATTTTACATTAGCCATATTTCACATTTTGCACGGATTTTGCACGCGAAAGACGTCCTGGATATTCCGGAATCGTCCAAAATCGCCCAACAATCCGTTTTTTTTAAACGAGAAACGAGCCACCGGGAAGGGAGGGAAAATCCCTAATTTGCAGGATTTCCAACCTTTCCGATTTCAGTCGGGGTGAGCAGACTCGAACTGCCGACCACACGCCCCCCAGACGTGCAGCC
>JAKSIF010000020.1 GCA_024398965.1 Fibrobacter sp.
TATCACAATGAAATATATGGCAACGAAGAAACATTATTCGTGGCTCCTAAATATATTGTAGATTAACAGATAAATTCCGATTTTTTAGTGTTAGAAGGGAAATTGTAAAATGAGTATAGAATATAAAGAAATTCACGAATTTGAAGCTGAACAATTGAAGGACTTATTTCTTTCTGTTGAATGGTCATCAGGTCATTATCCAGATAAGTTAGTAGTAGCAATGAAAAATTTCCAGACTGTGTATTCTGCATGGGAAGGGGAAAAACTTGTAGGAATGATTTGTGCTATGGATGATGGAATTATGAATGCATATGTTCATTATTTGTTAGTAAATCCACAATATCATGGAAACACGATAGGAAGAACATTGGTAGCTATGATGAAAGAACATTATAAAGATTATCTGAGAGTAGCAGTTATTGCATATGATAACGAATTACATTTTTATGAACAATGTGGATTTGTAAAAAGTAATGATGCATCACCAATGTTTATTACATCATTATGGACATAAATTCAGATTTTGCTGTTTTAATCTTATTGGCGCACTTTTTGAACCCGGGGAAAATATTTCCAAAATTTCCTATTGAATGATTCCATCCCTTTTATAAAAAAAACAACACACCTATTTCGTTCGTAAAAAATTTTTACTATATTAGACAAACAAGGAACGTAGGAGGTTTGTTGAAAATTGAATTTATAGACAAGAATTTGGAGCGGTGCTCTTGGGACGAGGCTTTTGCCTTGCGGTTCATGGGCAAAAAGCGGGCCAATCTTTATAGAATAAGGATTCGTTCTATAGATGCCGCAGTCAACTTTGATGATTTAAAGAATTATCCTGGAAACTTCCACGAATTAGTAGGAAACAGGAAAGGAGAATGGGCATGCAGTTTAGACCAGCCCTATCGCCTAATCATCAAAGGATCAGAGCCAGATAAGGTTGTCGTTTGGTCCGAGGTAACCGATGCGACAATTCTTGAAATTGTAGACTATCATAAGTAAGAGGCATTTATGGCAGAAGAAAAAGAAAGAGACTATTGGTGGGTGGTTGCTCCTGGTGAAATTCTCCAAGAAAAACTTGACGAAATGAATATGGATGTCAACGAATTTGCCTCCCGCATTGGTTATACGGCAAAAACTGTGAATGAAATTCTAAAAGGGAAATGCCGCATTACCACAGAAATGGCAATCAACCTAGAATACGCCACGAATATTTCAAGTACTAGCTGGTTAAACCTTCAGTACAAATACGAACAGGACTTGATGCGTAAGCAAATCAAGGCTACACTAGGTGACAAGTCCATCTGGCGCAACAGCCTTCCGCTAAGCGAGTTAAAGCCCCGCCAATGGGTTGAAGACATCGACAACAAGGAAGACAACATTTCACCACTGTTGCGTTTCTTTGGAGTTTCCAGCCCCAAGGCATGGGAAAATTATTACTGTAAGGCAAGTCTCAAGGTAGCCTTTCGCATTTCGCTGGCAGAGGCTCAGGACCCTTACGCCGCATCCGTCTGGCTTCGCCGTGGAGAAATTCTCGCCGACGCCATCAAGATGGAAAAACAGAACGACAAAAAGCAGCGAATCGTCATCAAGAAGGCGTTACCGCAATTTATTGAGCTTGCGTCTGCCTACGGTTCCAAGAGTACTATGGGCAAGCCGGGCGAAATCGACGAAGGCATGGTCAAATTGCAGGAATTGGGAGCAAGTCTCGGCATGAAGATTCTTTATGTTCAGAATTTCAAGTCGGCTCCCATTCACGGCATGGCCCGCTGGTATCGCGACATTCCCGTAATTCAGCTTCACGACCGTTTCAAGGACCACAAAGCATTCTGGTTTACCTTCTTCCATGAATTAGCCCACATCATTCTGCATGGTAAAAAGGACATTTTCATCAAGAACATGTACCACGGCAACAAAAATCCCCTAAAGGACGAAGAAGCCAATATGTTTGCCCAGAAATGCATGGACGACGCTTTTAAAACTCAACCTTGATTTCAGTAATTTTTCCCGATAATCCTCCCCCATTCCCTTGCCAATTTTTAGGGATATTCATAAATTTTGGCACATGAAGATGATTAACGTGCTTTGCGAAAACTTTGACGGCCGATGGTGGCGCAGGCTCTAACATAGAGTCTGGTTTTTGCAAGTATAGTTGATCAAGGCAAAAGGCTTCCAGACTCCCTGGAGGCTTTTATTTTTCCCAAAGACATTTAGAGCCTCCAAGTAATCCAGGGCCTGCGCCTAAAAAAGCTATTTTTTAGACGTAAAAAATTCATTTTGAGCGCAGCGTGCCCGCGAGGTTGGTGATTCTAGATCCTTCGCTACGGCTTCGCCTCCACTCAGGATGACACTCTAAGGAAAGAACTTCAGCAGTTCCACTCAGGATGACACTCTGAGGAATGAACTTCAACAGTTCCACTCAGGGTGACGAACAAGAGACAAAAGGACCACATATGGCAAAATCTCTGGTAGAATCAGATAACGGCTTTTTCGACAAGTTCGGCGGCAAGTATGTAGCCGAAATCATCCGTCGCCCTCTGGACGATCTTGAAGAAGCCTTCAACAAGTACATCAAGGATCCGGAATTCCTGGAAGAATTGCGCATTATCCAGCGCGACTACATCGGCCGCGAAACTCCGCTGTACTATGCCCCTACCGCAACAGAACTTCTGGGCGGCGCACAGATCTACATCAAGCTGGAAGGTCTTGCAAACACAGGCGCCCACAAGATTAACAACGCCATCGGTCAGTGCCTCTTGGCAAAGAAGATGGGCAAAACCCGCATTATCGCAGAAACCGGCGCTGGTCAGCACGGTCTCGCCACGGCAGCGGCTTGCGCAAAACTTGGTCTTGAATGCATCGTTTACATGGGCGAAGTGGACGTTCGTCGTCAGCAGCCCAACGTTGCCACCATGGAACTTTACGGCGCCAAGGTGGTGCCTGTGACCAGCGGCAGCCGCACCTTGAAGGATGCGGTGAACGAAGCCATGCGCGACTGGGCAACCAACTTTGCCACCACCCACTACGTTCTGGGTTCCGCTCTCGGCCCCGCACCGTTCCCCGATATCGTCCGTACTTTCCAGAGCATCATCGGTGAAGAAGTAAAGCGCCAGGCTGCAGAACGCAACATCGACATTGCAGCCATCGTAGCTTGCGTAGGCGGCGGTTCCAACTCCATCGGCGTGTTCACTCCGTTTATCGAAAATCCGAACGTTCGTCTTATCGGCGCAGAAGCCGGTGGCGTAGGCCCGAAGCTGGGCGAAAACGCAGCCCGCATGGTGGGCAATGCCGCCAAGGTGGGCATCGTTCAGGGCTACAAGAGCAAGTTCCTGGTAGATGACGATGGTCAGTCCCAGCCCACCCGCTCCATTTCCGCAGGTCTCGACTACATGGGCATTGGCCCGCAGCTTGCAGCCCTCGGCGAATGTGGCCGCGTGGAATTCACCAGCATCCTGGACAAGGAAGCTTTGGAAGCCGTGAACTTCTTCGCCAAGAACGAAGGCATCCTCTTCGCTCTTGAAAGTTCCCACGCCGGTGCCGCCGCCATGAAGATAGCCAAGGAATTCCCCAAGGACAAGGCCATCATCATCAACATGAGTGGCCGCGGCGACAAGGACATCTTCATTACCAGTCCCGTGTTCCGCCCCGAAAAGTGGAAGGAATTCCTGGCCGCAGAACTGAAGCGTCTGAACAACAATGAAGACATCCACGACGCAGAGATTATGAATAAATAAAAGCCGCGACGAGCTCTTTCAAAAAGGTTTTAAAATGAACGCACCTATCCGTTTAATGTCCCATTTGATTGCCGGTTTCCCTGATGGCGAAACTTCCGTGGCAATTGCAGACGCTCTCGTAAAGGGCGGCGCATCCATTCTCGAAATCCAGTTGGCCTTCAGCGACCCCAGCGCCGACGGTCCTGCAATCCAGACGGCTTCTACCGTCGCTTTGGAAAAGGGCTACTCCACCAAGCAGGGTCTTGAAATCGTGAAGAAGATTCACGACATGCACCCGGATACCCCCATCTACATCATGACCTACGGCTCCCTGGCATTTACTCCGGGCGTAGAAAACTTCGTGAAGATGTGCAAGGACGCAGGCGTCAGCGCTTGCATTATTCCGGACCTCCCCTTCGATAACGACGAAGGCCTTACCGCCGCTTGCGCAAAGTACGGTCTCGAAAACATTCCGGTGGCAGCTCCCAGCATGACCCAGAAGCGTCTCGAAGAAATGGCCTCCAAGGGATTCAAGTACATCTACGCAGCTCTGCGCGCAGGTACTACCGGTTCCCAGACGGTCATCGACCAGGCAACTCTCGACTTCCTGGACACCGTGGGCAAGGGCGGCGCCAAGGTTCTTGGCGGTTTCGGTATTCGTACCGGCGAACAGTCTAAGGTTCTCTGCAAGCATGTGCATGCAGTGGTGGCAGGTTCCGTATTCGTGAACATCATGCTGAAGGACCCGAAGGACACCGCAGGCGTGGAAGCCAAGGCCCGCGAACTTTCTGGCCTGTAATTGAGCGGTCAATAATACAAATTTCAACAAAGGATCCTATCACCCCTTTGGGGTTCCAGGAAGACATCATTCTGGAGGGAGTGAAACGACCGATAGAATCAAGAAGCCCAAGGTTTTCACCTTGGACTTTTTTGTATGGAGTGTTATGAAGATTTTCTAATAGATATTACCACTGATTCTTTTCAGATTCCTCGCAAGATGCGGGGCGAGCCTTTAAGGCAGCGTGACGAAACACCACAGAGTGGCCTGTAATCATGCGGGTGTTCATGGAGGATGTGGTTTCTACCGGATGGCCGGCTGTTTCGGAAATTCCAGAAAATAGTTTGTATGTTGCGTTCATTTTTTCCTCACTACACTTTTAAGTTTTTCAGTCGTTCAGACAGTTCCATGTTGGCGGAGTAATCCACCGGGCACTCGATGATGCAGGGCACATCCTGCTCGAAAGCCTCTCGCAAAGTGGGCAGCAAATCTTCGGTACGTTCGATGCGGTAGCCCTTCAGGTGCATGGATTCTGCATACTTCACGAAATCCGGATTGGTAAAGCTGATGGCGTAGCTGTCGCCGTAGCGTTCTTCCTGCTTCCACTTGATGAGACCGTAATTTCCATCGGTAAACACTAGCGTTACGAAAGGAATCTTTTCGCGGTAAGCTGTTTCCAGTTCCTGGCTATTCATCATAAAGCCGCCATCACCGGTAACTGCAAGGACCTTCTTTTCGGGGTTCAGCAGTTTCGCCGCAATGGCTCCCGGCACCGCAATTCCCATAGTGGCAAAGCCGTTGGAAATAATGCAGGTGTTAGGGTGGTAGCAGTGGTACTGTCGGGCGATCCACATCTTGTGCGCACCCACGTCCGAAAGGAGAATGTCGTCTTCGCCCATAACCAGGCGGATATCGTGAAGCACCTTCTGGGGCTTGGGCGGGAAGCTCTTATCCAAGTCATAGCGGGCATGATCTGCGGCCATCTTCTCGCGGATGTACAGAGCCCATTCCGGATCCTTGGTGCTGGGGCAAAGCTTGCTCAACTTTTCCAGAGATGCGGAAATGTTTCCAATGACTTCTTCTTCGGGCTGGTAGAATTTATTGATGTGGTTGGGAGTTTCATCAATGTGAATAATTCTCTTTTCGCCCTTGGGGTTCCACTTGGCGGGAGCGTATTCCACAACGTCATACCCTACGGCAATAACAAGGTCCGCCTCGTCCATGATGTAGTTCTGGTAATCCTTCTGCGGAATACCGATGCACCACATGGAATAGCGATTGTCGCAGGGGATGACGCCCTTGGCCATCATAGTGCTGACCACGGGAATCTTTGCGGAAGAAGCAAAAGACGTTAGAGCTTCCGACGCATTGTTACGTACGGCGGAATGACCCACCAAAATTACAGGGCGCTTGGCCTCGCGAATGGCGGCAGCGGCAGCCTCGATGGCGTCGTCACTGGCGTACACCACATTTTCGCGGTGATGCTTCAGCGGCGTCTGAGCCACTTCACCAGAAACTTCCATGGCGGCAATATTGCAAGGCAAGTCGATGAGGCAGGCACCGGGCTTTTCCATCTCGGCGTACTTGAAAGCGATTCGGACAATTTCATTCACCGTATCCGGGCGGACCACCTGCTTGCTGCGCTTGGTAATGGGCGTAAACATATTCACCAGATCCAGGTACTGATGGCTGGTCAAGTGCATGCGTTCGGTACCCACCTGGCCCGTAATGGCAATGAGGGGCGCACCGTCGGAATTGGCATCGGCCACACCGGTCACCAAGTTTGTTGCCCCGGGGCCCAGGGTAGAAAGGCAAACGCCCGCCTTACCTGTCAAACGGCCATAGACATCCGCCATAAAGGCAGCTCCCTGTTCGTGACGGACCGTAATAAAACGAATGGAGGAGCGCTTGATGGCCTCCATCAATTCCAGGGTTTCTTCGCCGGGAATTCCAAAAATATACTTGACGCCCTCGCTTTCCAGGGACTTGATCAAAACTTCTGCGGTATTCATAGGCTGCGCCAATTACCAATTACGAATTATGAGTTACGAGAGATTTTCGGAATTGAAAAATTCGCTCTTTGTTTTCTGTTGCGACAATTGCAAAAAGCGTGCCATGTTGGGTTAGCGGACGTTGTGTCCGTTCGACCCGCCTTTCTTTACGTAAACTGAAATAAAAACAAGATGCATCTCATTTTTGGAGAGTGGTGAATTGACCATTGAAGCCCATTTTTACAGACAAATTTTGTAATATATTCAAAAATTGTATCTACATAAATCTTACAAGAACGTTATTCACAATCCTTTTTTCAAAACTCAAGACCAAAAATTCCCAAAATCAACAAATTCAATAAGTTAAAGGGAGCTCGCTTTCAAATAAAAAACTTTGGCACGGCTTTTGCACTTGATAGGGCGAAACCAACAAGGAGACCCCTATGAATATCGCACGCAAGTTTCTATCCACCATTGCAGCTAGCACTGTAGTCCTGGGCGCATTTGGCCTCATGGGTTGCAACGAAGAAAAGGCTGCAGAATCCGCAACCGTAAAGGTGGGCTTGCTTCACTCTCTGACCGGCCCTATGGCCATCAGCGAAAAGTCCGTCCGTGACGCCGAAGTTTTGGCAATCGAACAAATCAACAAGGCCGGCGGCGTTCTCGGAAAGCAGATTGTTTTTGTTGAAGAAGACGGTGCTTCCGAACCATCTACTTTTGCAACCAAGGCAGAAAAGTTGATCGACATCGAAAAGGTCGCTACCGTTTTCGGCTGCTGGACCTCATCTTCTCGCAAGGCTGTAAAGCCCATCTTCGAAGAATACAAGTCCCTGCTCTGGTACCCGGTACAGTACGAAGGTATGGAAATGTCTCCGAACATTGTCTACACCGGTGCCGCTCCTAACCAGCAGATCGTTCCGGCTATTGAATACTTGATTTCCAAGGGATACAAGAAGTTGTTCCTGCTGGGTTCCGACTATGTGTTCCCCCGCACCGCCAACATGATCATCAACGCACAGGCTAAGGCTGCAGGCATTTCCGTGGTCGGCGAAGAATACGCAGACATGGATCAGACAGACTTCGCAGCAATCATCGCAAAGATCGAAGCCGCAAAGCCCGATGTTATCGTGAACACCTTGAACGGTACCGGCAACGTTTCCTTCTTCAAGCAGATGTCCGAAAAGAACTACTCCAGCAAGGAATACATGACCATGTCCTTCTCCATTGCTGAAGAAGAAGTGGCAACCATTGGCCCCGCCATCTTGAAGGGTCATCTGGTTTCCTGGAACTACTACCAGACCACCTCCACTCCTGAAAACACTGCATTCGTCGCTGCTTACAAGGAAAAGTTTGGCGCTAACCGCGTAACATCCGACCCGGCAGAAGCCGCTTACGACGCAGTTTATCTGTGGGCAGAAGCTGTGAAGGCAGCAAAGAGCTTTGAAGTGGATGCAGTTCTTGCAGCAATCAAGTCCGGTTCCATTTCTTACAAGGCTCCGGAAGGCGTTGTGGCTATCGACGGCAAGAGCCAGCACCTTGCAAAGCCTGTCCGCGTGGGTGAAGTTTCCGAAGATGGTCTCATCAAGGAAGTTTACGCCACCGCAGCTCCTGTTGCACCGGATCCCTACCTGACTACCTACGATTGGGCAGTGAAGGCAGGACTCCAGCCGCTGAACTAAAATATACCCATCCTCACAAAAGACCGCAGGCATTTCGCTTGCATTCTATAAAGGGAAGCGGGTCTCTGGGCCCGCCACCTTTTATTTCAACACTTCTTTTAACAATCAAAAAACAAACGCAAACGGACCGAGGACACCTTGGAACAGACCATCAACATCCTTTTTAACGGCTTAAGCCTCAGCTCCATTATCTTGCTGACATCGCTTGGCCTAGCCATTACCTTTGGCGTCATGCGCGTAATCAATATGGCCCATGGTGAATTCGTCATGATCGGCGCTTACATGACTTTTGTGGTCCAGCAGCTTTTCGCCAAGTTCCTGCCAGAATCTATTGGCGGGCTCTATTACTTCGTAGCCATCATCGCCGCATTTGGCGTCGCATTCGGGCTAGGAAGTCTTCTTGAAAAATTCGTGATTTCAAGGCTGTACGGTCGTGAAATCGACAGCCTTTTAGCCACATGGGGCATCAGCTTGATTTTACAGCAAGGTGCACGCTCCATTTTCGGATCCCAGGGCGTGAACGTTACGGCACCTTCCTTTTTAAGTGGCGGTATCACTCTTGGAGAATGCACTTTCTCCTATAACAGAATTTTCATCATCTTGCTGGTAGCTCTTTGCATGGGCGCCGTTTGGCTTGTGATGTACAAGTCCAATTTCGGTCGCCAGATGCGAGCCGTCATGCAGAACCGTCCCATGGCACAGTGCATGGGCATCAACTCCCGCAAGGTGGACAACTTGACTTTCGCAATGGGCTCTGGATTTGCAGGTATCGCAGGATGCTCCGTAGCACTTCTCGGCTCCATTGACTCTACTGTCGGACAAAGCTATATCGTCAACTCCTTCATGGCAGTCGTACTTGGAGGCGTCGGAAACCTGATTGGAACAGTCATCGGCTCCGGCATCATCGGCATCAGCTCCATCTTTACCGAAAACTACACTTCCTCCACCATCGCCAAGGCCGTGGTATTGCTGATTGTCATCGTATTCCTGCAAAAGAGACCTCAGGGACTGTTCGTTATCAAGAGCAGAAATTTGGATTAAGGTTTAACGAATAAGGACTTTTGGTACAAATATGAAAGCATTAAGACTTTTCGAAAGACACGGATCCAACATCACTTTTGGAATTATCGTTTTTATTCTCGCCATGATGCCCGTCCTTTTGATGATGGGCGTCGTTAGCGGCGGTTCCACTATTTTGTTCCTAGGCAAGTGCATTAGCTTTGCTATTGTGGCCATCGGCATCGACTTGATCTGGGGCTACACAGGAATCTTGAGCCTTGGACACGGATTGTATTTTGCCCTAGGCGGATACGCCATGGCCATGTACCTGAAAATGCAAGCAACAGGCGGTCATTTGACCGATTTCATGCACATCGGTGGCCTTACCGAGATGCCTCTGATTTGGGTTCCTTTTACACTTTCTCCGGGAAGTCTGCTACTGGTGATTATCGCACCTGCCGTAGTTGCCTGGATTGTAGGGTACTTTATTTTCAAGAATCGCGTAAAGGGCGTGTACTTCTCCATTATTTCTCAGGCTCTTACTTGGGCAGCATGCTCCCTGTTCATCGCCATGTCTCCCTATACCAACGGAAACGTAGGCATTACAGAGATCAAGTCTATCTTTGGAAGCATCAAGGGCAGCGCCAATCAGGGAAACATGTTCCTTCTATTCTATGTGTCCCTCATCGCCTTGATCGCTGTTTACGCACTTTCCAAATTCCTTGTAGAACGTAAGTTCGGTAAAGTGTTGATAGCCATTCGCGATGGCGAAAATAGGACTTATTTCTCCGGATATCCTGTAAGCCGCTACAAGACTTTCATCTACGTTCTCTCCGCTATTTTCGCAGGCATTGCAGGCGCAATCTTTGTCAATTTCAACGGTTGCATCACACCTTCCCAAATGACAATCACCTACTCCATCGGCATGGTGATCTGGGTGGCCATCGGTGGCCGCGGCACCATTATCGGCGCTGTCATCGGAGCCTTTTTCATTAACATCTGCGAATACAATTTGAGTTCCGGAAGCACTGTAGAAATTTGGCAGTACATCATCGGCGTCCTTTTCTGCGTTACCATCCTGTTCTTCAAGGGCGGCATCGTAGGCTTAGTTCGCGACAAGGTTCCTTCTCTGTTCAAAAAGGTCTAAGGAGTTTTTATGCAAACCGAAATCGTATCAAAAGAAGAACTTCTTGCCAAGAACCCCGCACCTATCAAAATCACACAGCTTTCAGAATCTGTATTGGATATCAACCATGTTTCTGTTTGCTTTGATGGGTTTTATGCTCTAACCGATGTAAACACAAAAGTCAAGAGAAATACAATTCATTTTTTCATTGGCCCCAATGGAGCAGGGAAAACAACATTACTTGACATTATTTGCGCCAAAACAAAACCCACCCAAGGCAATGTGGTTTACCATCCTATGTACAAGGATCCTGTAACCTTGACAGGGATGAAGGAATACAAGATTGTCTGGCTTGGTATCGGTAGAAAATTTCAGGTTCCCTCGGTATTTGTAAACCTGACTGTGGAAGAAAATATGATTCTCTCCCTGAAAAAAGGGAAGAGAATTATGGACACCATTCTGCGTAAACCAAAAAAGGAAGAGCTGGAAAACATCGAAGCCACCCTGCAAAAAGTGGGCCTGGCCGACAAACGTCAATGGCGCGCAGGGGCCTTGGCTCACGGCGAAAAGCAATGGCTCGAAATCGCAATGCAGCTGGTGCAAAAGCCGGAAGTCATTATGCTGGATGAACCCGCCGCCGGCATGGGCAAGCCAGAAACATTTAAAACCGGAGAAATCCTGAAGGAAATCAAGAAGGATTGTACCGTCATCGTTATTGAACACGATATGGATTTCGTGAAGCAGGTTGCCGACAAGGTGACAGTCCTTCATGAAGGAAAAATTCTGATGGAGGGCAGCGTAACGGAAGTTCTTGCCGATCCTACCGTGCAGAAAGTTTACCTGGGTCGTGGTGGAGAATAATTATGCTTTATTTGAAAAACATGGATTCCTATTATGGCGAAAGCCGCGTCATTGAAGGTTTGAGCCTGGACATCCCCAAGGGAAAAATAGTAAGCCTCATCGGTCGAAACGGCGTTGGAAAAAGCACCACACTAAAGAGCATTATGGGACTAGTAAAGACGGGCCCAGAAACATCTCTTGTTTTTGACGGAAAGGAAATCGCAAAACTTCCCGCCTACGAACGCGTACGCTGCGGCATTGGCTACGTCCCGCAAGGTCGAGATATTTTCCCGCAGATGACCGTCCAGGAAAATCTGGAATTGGGCATACAGCCCATTCTTGGCCGTGGAGAAAAGGTGGGTAAGAACAAGATTCCCGAATATCTCTACGACCTGTTTCCTATCCTGCCCAAATTCGCCAAACGCCGCGGCGGCGATCTTTCCGGCGGTCAGCAGCAGCAACTTGCCATCGCACGCGCCCTGGTACAGGACCCAAAGATTTTGATTCTTGACGAACCTACCGAAGGTATCCAGCCATCCATCATTAACGACATTGGTCGCGCCATCCGTAAGATTAACGAATGGAAGGGCATTACCGTATTGCTGGTGGAACAGTATCTGGATTTCGTTATGGAAAACAGCCACTACATCAACATCATGGAAAAGGGAAACATCATTTTCCACAGGGAAACATCCCTTTGTGACAAGGCTGAAGTCCAAAAATTGATGACGGATTAATTATGCATTTAACTCCTAGAGAAACCGAAAAGTTGATGCTGCACTATGCAGGCATTGTGGCAAGTGAAAGACTGCAACGCGGACTGAAACTGAATTATCCGGAAGCCATCGCCTACATTTCCAGCAAGTTATTGGAATTGGCTCGAGATGGCAAGACCGTTGCAGAATTGATGTCCGAGGGTCGAAAGATGCTGACTGCCGAACAGGTGATGGACGGCGTCGCAGAAATGATTCACGAAGTCCAGCTGGAAGCCACATTCCCTGACGGAACAAAGCTGGTTACCGTACACGATCCAATTCCTGCTACCGGGAAATTGATTCCTGGCGAAGTTCTCGTAGAGGAAGGTTTCATCGAACTGAATGCGGGCAAGAGAACACTTACTCTAGATGTTACCAATACAGCAGACCGCCCAGTTCAAGTAGGTTCCCATTTTCACTTCTTTGAAGTCAACAAAAAACTGGATTTCAATCGCATGGCAGCCTATGGCATGCGTCTTGATGTACCCGCGGGAACCGCAGTACGTTTTGAACCCGGCGAAACAAAGACCGTAAACCTGGTTGAAATCGGTGGTAGCCGCGAAGGTCATGGATTGAACGGTCTAGTAGAAGGCCCTATGGATGATGAATTCGTAAAAACGGCTGCATTTGGCAGAGCATCAACCTCTGGTTTTACGGGAGCTTAACATGTACAAGATTTCCAGAAAAGATTACGCTCAAATGTACGGTCCCACCGTAGGCGACCGCATCCGTCTTGCAGATACCTCCCTTATTGTAGAAGTAGAAAAGGATTATTGTGTTTACGGTGACGAAGCCAAATTCGGTGGCGGAAAATCATTGCGAGATGGCATGGGCCAGGCAGCGCCCTTTAAGGATGACGAATGCCTAGACACTGTCATTACAAGCGCGCTTGTCATTGACGCCACTGGAATTTTCAAGGCCGACATAGGCATTAAGGACGGAAAAATTGCTGGCATCGGAAAAGCCGGCAACCCCCACATGATGGATGGCGTTACCCCAGGCATGATCATCGGCAGTTCCACCGAAGCCATTGCTGGCGAAGGCCTGATCTTGACTGCCGGCGGTATCGACACCCACATTCACTTTATCTCTCCCACACAAGTTCGCACAGCTCTTTATAGCGGCGTCACCACCATGATTGGTGGCGGCACAGGCCCTGCTGACGGGACCAACGCTACCACTTGTACGCCCGGCGCATTCAACATTCACAAGATGCTGGAAGCAGCAGAAGATTTGCCTGTCAACTTAGCCTTCCTCGGCAAGGGAAATGGATCCTGTGCTGAAACCTTGAGAGAACAGGTGCGTGCAGGAGCTGCAGGCCTGAAACTTCACGAAGACTGGGGTTCCACTCCCAAGGCTATTGACACTTGCCTAGGCGTCGCGGATGAATTCGACGTCCAGGTTTCCATCCACACGGATACATTAAACGAAGGCGGCTTCGTAGAAGATACCATCTCAGCCTTTAAGGGACGCACCATCCACACCTACCATACGGAAGGTGCTGGCGGTGGACACGCTCCCGACATCATTCGCGCAGCCGCCTTCGAAAATGTCTTGCCTTCTTCAACAAATCCGACAATGCCCTTCACCAGAAATACCATTGACGAGCATCTGGACATGTTGATGGTTTGCCACCATCTGGACAAGAACAATAAAGAAGATGTGGCTTTTGCGGATTCAAGAATTCGTCCGGAAACCATCGCCGCCGAAGACATTCTTCACGACATGGGAATTTTCTCCATGATGAGTTCTGATTCCCAGGCCATGGGGCGCGTGGGTGAAGTCATTACCCGCACTTGGCAAACCGCCGATAAGATGAAAAAACAGCGCGGCACTCTCGAAACAGACTGCGAACGCAACGACAACAACCGCATCAAGCGTTACATTGCCAAGTATACCATCAACCCGGCCATTACCCACGGCATTTCAAAGTACGTTGGTTCCGTAGAGGTTGGCAAAATCGCAGACCTTGTCCTTTGGCGTCCCGACATGTTCGGAGCCAAGCCCGAAATGATCCTGAAGAATGGTTTTATTTGCGCATCCAAAATGGGCGATGCCAATGCCAGCATTCCCACCCCAGAGCCAGTTGTGTATACCGATATGTTCGGTGCCCACGGCAAGGCTTTAGCAAAAACCTGCATCACCTTCGTTTCGGAATACGCTTTCGCAAATGGCATCAAGGAAGAACTGGGCCTCGAAAGAACGGTCCTCCCCGTAAGCAACTGTCGAAACATCGGCAAGAAGGATATGGTTCACAACGACCGCATCGCAAAGCTGGAAGTAGATCCAGAAACCTACACTGTAAAGGTGGATGGTGAACGAATCACTTGCGAAGCCGCCACAGAACTTTCTCTTGCAAGAAGGTACTTCCTTTTCTAAAAAGCAATCTGCAAGGAGTCAAAAATGATTGCCGATAAAATTCTCGGAAACATCCATCACGGAAACGAAGTTCCTTCCAAGACTGTGGTAGACATTCCATTCGAATGGTTTGAACTAGACAAGCATCGTATTTTTAAAGTTGCCGATGACGGAACCGAATTGGGAATTCAGATTGAGGAATCCCTTTCTGATGGCGATGTTCTCGCCGTCAGTCCCGATAAAATTTACGTTGTAAAGATCAACAAGGCAAAGTTGGTTCGCATTCCCGTCAAGACTATGGAAGATATGGGGCGCCTCGGATTTGAATTGGGCAACAGACATCTTTCCCTGCAAATTACAGAAAAGGATGTCACCATACCTTATGACGAGCCCACATTTGAATACCTAGCCCGTTTGGGATTTCTCCCTCAGATTGTAGAAGATGTTTTTTCTGACTACATCGTCTGCAAGGCACACGGTGCAAGTAACGGTCACTCCCATAGCCACGACCATGACCATCATGAGCATGACCATCATCACGAGCACCATCATTAGAACTGAATATGCTAGCCACTCTCCGGATGATTCAGGTTTGCGACAGCCTCTTTCCCATTGGAGCATTTACCCTCTCCAATGGTCTTGAGACTTTAATTGCTAACAAGACCATCACAAACGGAGACGCCCTCCAGGAATATGCTTCTAGTTTTTTAAGCGTGCTTCCCTACAACGATCTAGGCGTTATGATGCTCAGTTATGATCATGCCGCCGATTTTGACTACATTCAAAATTTAGACAGTTTCTCTATGGCCTTAAAAGCACCGGAAGAAGTCCGCACCGGCTCAAAAAAACTTTGTAGCAGATTCCTGAAAATTTATAGGGAATTCGAAGGTGCCAAAAACGATTGTTATCCGTCTTTAGACCAGTATCGAGACAATGTTTTACAAACAAAATCGTGCATCGGAAATCATTCCATTGCCGTGGGACTTTTTGCAAGCGATATCGGTTTAGACAAGGAAGAAGCCGCCTGTATTTATACCTACAGCCTACTTAATGCAATTGTCACCAATGGCGTTAAAATGATTCCATTAAGCCAGATGGTGGGGCAAAATATTCTCAGCAAATTCCAGAAGAAAATTATCCAGTCTGTACAATGTGCCTCTGCCCTAGATATCGAAGATCTCGGTGTGGGAGGAACCTGCATGGATATTGCTGGCATGAAACACGAAGAACTTTATTCACGACTTTACATGAGCTAACGAGCAAAATATGAGTTATGTTAAAATTGGCGTAGGCGGTCCTGTTGGATCCGGAAAAACCGCATTGATTGAAAGACTTACCCGCAAGATGAGTAAGGAATACAGCATCTGCGTAGTAACCAACGATATTTACACCAAGGAAGATGCCGAATTTTTAATCAAGAATTCAGCCCTGCCTCCCGAAAGAATCGTCGGTGTAGAAACTGGAGGATGCCCCCATACCGCCATTCGTGAAGACTGTTCCATGAAC
The DNA here is from genome assembly GCA_024398965.1 of Fibrobacter sp. NCBI lineage: Bacteria > Pseudomonadati > Fibrobacterota > Fibrobacteria > Fibrobacterales > Fibrobacteraceae > Fibrobacter > Fibrobacter sp. The sequence continues at coordinate 15,746 of JAKSIF010000020.1, forward strand.
CTGGAAGCCGTAGATGAAATGGCCCGCAAGTTTCCAGATGTCCAGATTATTTTTATCGAAAGCGGCGGAGACAACCTGTCGGCCACCTTCAGCCCCGACCTGGCCGACGCAAGCATTTATGTTATCGACGTTGCCCAAGGCGAAAAGATTCCCCGTAAGGGTGGCCCCGGCGTTATGCGTTCCGATCTGCTGGTCATTAACAAGACAGACCTCGCTCCACTCGTAGGCGCAAGTTTAGAAGTTATGGCCCGCGATTCCGAACGGATGCGCGAAGGCCGCAAATACTTATTCACAAACCTCATGAGTATGGACGGCGTAGATGAAGTCATTGCGTGGATCAAGAAAGCCGTACTTTTTGAAGGTATTTAGCCCGTCGAAACATTTACCATTTTTTAAAGGAGTCACTTATGGCATGTTTTGTTGTTCCTGCCGCAGAGGCGTTAATCACCACAGCCGTCACTTTGGTGGTTGAAAAAAAATTCCCCGAAAAGGCTCCGCTGCAGGCCCCTCGCCGTCTTTCCAAGCTGCTGTGGGGCGGTTCCGCCTTGTTAGCCTTTGAGCACCTATGGCATGGAGAAATCCAACCTTTCTATCCCTTCTTGACAGCAGCCCAGGATCCCGAATCCTCGCAAGTCATGATTCATGAAATGTCCACTGTGGGCGTTGGGATGGCTTGCATGGTCACATTGGCGTGGGCGGCCTCCTTGATATTCCTAAAGGTTCGGAAACCATCAAGCAGCCACGCAACAGTCAACCATTCCAAGGGGGCTTAAAATGACTTTACTCATTACCGTTTTCGCAGCTATCATTGCAAGCCTTCTCTGGTTCAACCAGATAAAGACTCATGGCAAGGACTCCATGAAGTATTCCACCCTCTGCTACATGTTCTGGGGCGCTTCCCTCATGTGGCTGGTAGACGCTATCGCTGAATACGCAGAACTTGGTGCAGAATACTTTACCCCTGCAGCAGCTGATATGCTGAACGACGCCTTCCTGGGAGTTTCTGTAGTGGCACTTGCACTCGTTATTTGGTTAGCACGTCTCCTCTGGTCCGCAAGAGACCTATGCAGAGCACACTCCGCATAAAGACTTGTCTGCGAAATGGCATGACCGAGATCGAGGACGCATTCTACACGTCCCCTTACAAGGTCATGCACCCGTTCCACAACGGAAAACATTCCGACATCATGATGATGGCGGCCTCTGCCGGGCTTCTCGGCGGAGACCATTTTTCGTTGCAGCTTGAATTCGGCGAGAGTAGCGACGCCACATTTCTTTCTCAAAGTTATGAGAAAGTTTTCAATACCGACGGAAAAATTGCATCCAAGGATATCGACATCAACGTCGGGGCCGACGCCCGCGTCAATTACATGCCCTATCCGGCAATCCCTTTTGCCGGCAGCAATTATCAAAGCAATGTCCGAGTCCAGATTCATCCTTCCGCAACATTTTGTTACACCGACATTTTCACTTGTGGACGTACAGGCATGGGCGAATTTTTCGCCATGGAAAAATTCCAAAGCAAGAGTCGCTTTTACGTAGGCGAACATTTAGCCTTTGCCGACCACACCCTGATTGACCCTAAAAAATTCGATTACACGAAAATCGGCTTTTGGGGCAATTACACCCATAACGGAATGTTTTTTGCGTACAGTCCCGAAAAAGAAATGCTTATCCAACTCAAAGAAAAAGTTCGAGAAATGGGCAAAAAAATTGATTGTGTTGTTGGAACATCTTTTGCAGAAAAAGGGTTAATCGTCCGCGCGTTAGCCATGCGTGGCGAAACTATTTGGGATTTTTTCCAAAACATACAAGGTTAAAACAGATCTTTCTCGCTAGTCTTTTACAAACAAAAATTGTAAAACAACAAAGAATTGTATCTACATAATTCTTACAACAAAATTACCGTTTCGTCAAAAACGCAAAATCTATTGGAAAATGTCCTAAAAACAAATTGTTCAAGAAGTTGGTGGCTTTTAGGCTAGGCGTTTTTTCAATTTCATCGTAACATCACAGACTTTGGCACGGCTTTTGCATTTATATGGTCGGAAGGCCGAACTTTCAGGCGACTTTTGGTTGATTAGTCCGAAATCCGGCAAAACGAATGGAATGAAAATGAGCTGTGTGGAAACAGAAATAACTAGCATGAGTTCGCAGGAGCTGGAGCACCGCTGCAAGCGGCTCCGAAACGTGCTGGAAGAAAATGACCTTTCGTCGACAGTGGGCGTCAATCACAAGGGAACCGACCCCTTGCCCCTTGTGATTCGCCCCGACGAATGGTCCATCATCGAGAAGGGTATCGCCCAGCGCGCCCGACTTTTCAACGCCCTGGCTGCCGACATTTACGGCGATCAAAAGCTTTGGAAAGAAGGCAAGTTGCCGGCGGCTTTGCTTTATGCAAACCCTGAATTTTTGCAAGTGGCCTGGAAGGTAAAACCTGCAGGCGACATCTATGTGCATCTTTCCGCATCAGACATCGTGCGCCTGGAAGACGGTTCCTACCGCGTGATGGCAGACCATCTGCAAGTCCCCGAAGGTTTGGGACGTGCGTTGGAAAACCGCATTGGCGTAAGCCGCGCCTTCCCGGAACTTTTCCGCAGCATGCGTACGGAGCGCCTGGCAGGGTTCTTCAAGAAGTTGCTGGACTGCTTGGACGGATTGCAGGCAGAAATCGGCGGCAATTCCAAGGAAGGTCGCGTGGTGATGTTGGCTAGCGGCCCTGACAGTCCCCGCCGTGCAGAAGACGCACTGCTTGCCCGCTACCTGGGAATTCCTCTAGTAGAAAATGATGACCTTGCCGTCCGCAATTTGCAAGTGTACATGAAGACCCTCATGGGCCTCAAGAAAATCGGCACCATTTTCCGCCGTGTAGAAGACCGCATGTGCGACCCGCTGGAACTGCGCATCGACAGTGGCGAAGGCGCCGTGGGCCTTATCAGTACTGTGCGTGCCGGCAATGTGGCCATTTCAAACTTTTTGGGTTCCGGCGTTCTGGAAACACCCATGTTCACGCCCTACCTGCCAGAAATTTGCCGCACCTTGCTTGGCGAAGAGCTGTTGATTCCCGATGTGGAAACGGTCTGGCTCGGCGACGAATCCCGCCGTGACGAGGTGATGCGGGAGCCGGAAAAATGGATTTTCAAGAAGGCCTTCCCGGAGAAGGTTGGCGCCAACGGAAACGAAGTCCGCAAGGAAGCGCCCAAGGCTTACGCCGCCATGACTTCTACAGCGCAGCTGGCCCTGTTGCAGACTCTGGAAGAAAATCCGGAAGCATGGATTGCAGAACGTTACGTAGAAGTTTCTACGGTGCCCGCCTACAAGGATGGAAAGTTTGTCACCGCAAAGGCTTCCATGCGAATCTTTGCAGTGAACACCATGCATGGAACTTCTGTAATGCCGGGTGGCCTTGGCATGTTCCAGCTGGTAGACGGAAGCCTTGCAACTTCCGCCGCAGAACCTGCCGACAAGGAAGTCGGAGAAAAGGACATCTGGGTCCTTTCCGAAAGACCTGTGCCGAACTTCTCGTTGCTGGCCCCTGCGGATCAAGTAGTCATGCCGTCGAGAGCTGGAGGCGATCTGCCTAGCCGCGCAGCAGAGAACTTGTTCCGCTTGGGTCGCGACCTGTCCGCCTCCAACATGATGGCCCGAATCGCCCGAGGTATAGCCGTGCGCCTTTCCGACGAATCCTGGATGGAAATGCCGGAACTGCCTTGGATCTTGAAGGCGGGAATCTCCGACGACTCCCTGACGAAGCTTTCCCAGGATCCGGAAAACGCATTGCGCTACTTTATCCTGCGCAAGGACAACAAGTACGGCATGCAGTGTTCCCTCACGGAAATCCGCGACTTGGCAGTACAGCTCCGCGATAGAATTTCCGAGGACTTGTGGCTTGCCTTGAACGGATTCGGCGTGGCGGAAATGCCTGCAGGAAACGGTGCGGCCGCCCTATTGCCTTACCTGAAGTCTGTACTTTCCGACAGTACGGCGGTGGCGGGCCTTGCGGCAGACTCCATGACCCGCGGCCACGAATGGCGTTTTCTTGAAATGGGCCGCCAGATCGAAAGCGCCATCCGTACGCTGCAATTGATCAAGAGCCTCTTGAGCCGTTCTCCCGCCGACGAAATTACGGAACTGCGATTGCTGCAGGCCGTACTTGAAATCGGTGACGGTCTCATGACGTACCATCGCCGCTATGGCGGTCGCCTGCAGGTGATCCCGGTTCTGGACTTGCTCCTTTCCGACGAATCCAACCCGCGAAGCGTCGCCTACCAGATTGCCCGTCTCCGCGAAGAGACAGAACATCTGCCGGGAAACAACCAGGGCGAAGCCGCCTTCTCCCCGCTGGATCTGGAACTGATGAGATTGCAGGCCGACCTGCGCCTGGCCAACATCGAAAGCCTCGTACAGGTAAACGGCAACGAACGCGAAACTTTGACCAAACTGGTAGATGAAAAGATTTCGGCCATCGAGCATGTGGCTGAACTGATCAGTAGACTCTACTTAAACCATGCACCAAGAACTGGCGTTGTTCACGCCATGGCAACAGAAGTGTAAGGAGTTTAAGATGCCTATTTATCAGATTGATCACGAAACCATCTACGACTATACACTGCCCGTATTGTATAGCAACCATTTGGCCTATATGCTGCCCCGATCCGTGCCTCGCCAGAACTGGATTTCACATCGCATCGAAGTGGAACCCAATCCCACCGCAAAGCAGGAACGATTGGACATTTACGGGAACAGGGCATTGGCCTTCAGCATTGAACAGGAACACGAACATTTCAGATTCAAGACTACTGCTGTCGTGGAAGTTAAGGCTGAAGAATCTCCTGCCCAAAGCCCCGCCTGGGAAGAAGTGGCAAAACTTTTGAAGTGCCCCTCGGATAGCGACACTCTGGAAGCTTCCATGTATGCCTACTCTTCTCCCTTTGCAAATACCGACGACTCTGTTCGGAATTATGCATTGGAAAGTTTTCAGCCCGGCCGCCCTATCTTCGATAGCGCCAAGGAGCTGATGACCAGAATTTTTACGGACTGCGCTTACACACCGGGCGCAACCCGTATCGGAGCCCAGCCCCAGGAAATCTTGCGTGGACGTAAAGGCGTCTGCCAGGATTTCGCACACCTGATGATCGGATGCCTGCGTTCGCTGCACCTGCCCTGCCGCTACATCAGCGGCTACCTGCGAACCCATCCACCCAAAGGTCAGCCGAAGCTGATTGGCGCAGATGCCACTCACGCTTGGGTCGCCACCTTCATTCCTGGCCATGGCTGGGTTGAGTTTGACCCCACCAATAATGTTCTCGGAGGTGACGAGCACATTATCTTGGCCTGGGGACGCGACTTCGGCGATGTAAGCCCGTTGAAGGGAGTCATTACCGGAGGCGGAAACCCGATTCTCAAGGTCGGTGTAAACGTAGACGAAAAATGAGTTTTGAGCCATGAGCTATGAGCTAAAGTAAGGCGGCGGAGCCGCGATTATAAAGCTCACAACTGAAAACTCAATACTCATAACTGAAAAACGCAAGGAAGCAATATGAAGTTCGGTAACTATAACACAGAAGGATTCTACGACGAATTGTGTCTGCCCGACGGAACGCCCCGCCCGGCAGCAGAACCGCTCATCACCCGCATCAATGAATTGCCGGAAGGTGAGTTGCAGCGTCGTCAGAAAGTTGCAGAGTCGGCATTCTTCGACAACGGCATTACCTTCGCAGTCTATGGCAACAAGGATGGAAAGGACAAGATCATTCCTTTCGACGTCATTCCCCGCATTGTCAGCGCCGGAGACTGGAAGCACCTAGATGCAGGCCTTCGCCAGCGTACCGAAGCTTTGAACTGCTTCCTTACGGACATCTATAACGACCGCAAGATTCTCCGCGACAAGGTTGTGCCCGAAAGTCTCATCAACACCTGCACCGCTTACCGCCCACAGATGGAAGGCTTCGTGCCGCCCAAGGGAATCTGGGCACACATCACCGGTACCGACCTGGTTCGCGATACCGACGGCACCTTCTACGTGCTGGAAGACAACATGCGTTGCCCCAGTGGTGTTTCCTATGTACTGCAGAACCGTCAGATCCTCAAGCGCACTTTCCCCCAGGTGTTCACCCATTGCAGCATCCGCCCCGTAGACGAATACTGCACCCGCCTCCGCAAGGCCCTGGAATACCTAGCCGACGGCGTCGCAGAACCCAAGGTCGTCGTGCTGACCCCAGGTGTGTATAACTCCGCCTACTACGAACATTCCTATCTGGCACAGCAGATGGGCGTGGACCTTGTGACCGGCAACGACTTGATTGTTCAGGACAAGAAAGTCTACGCCCGCACCACCCGCGGCCTGAAGCAGGTTCACGTGATCTACCGTCGTGTAGATGACGAGTTCCTGGATCCCCTGACCTTCCGTCCGGATTCTTGTCTGGGCGTGCCGGGACTGATCGACGCCTACAAGGCTGGAAACGTGGCTCTTGCCAACGCCCCTGGCTGCGGTGTCGCCGACGACAAGGCAATCTACACCTACGTTCCGCAGATCATCAAGTACTACCTTGGTGAAGAAGCCATTATTCCCAACGTTCCCACTTTCGTCTGCGAAAACCCGAAGCACATGCAGCATGTGATCGACCATATCGAGAATATGGTGGTGAAGGCTGCCAGCGAATCCGGTGGCTACGGCATGCTTGTTGGCCCCAAGTCAACCAAGGCCGAATGCGAAGCCTTCAAGGAAAAGATTAAGGCCAATCCCCGTAACTACATTGCACAGCCCATGATTTCTCTCAGCCGCGTGCCCTGCATTGTTGACGGAAACTTCGAAGGCCGTCACGTGGATTTGCGCCCCTACATTGTACAGGGCAAGGAAACCTACATCCTGCCGGGTGGCCTCACCCGCGTGGCCCTGCGCAAGGGTTCCATCGTAGTGAACAGTTCTCAGGGCGGTGGCTGTAAGGATACCTGGGTCATTGCCGAAAACGAAAAGGCACCTGAACTTGGCCAGGCCAAGCAATGGATGGAACAACAACAGCAACAACAACAGTAACGCGCTCCGCGCAGTTTCAACCACAAATTTTATAACGGAGTTTTTATAATGTTAAGCAGAGTTGCAGATTCCATTTACTGGTTGGGCCGTTACATTGAACGCGCCGAAAACGTGGCACGCGCCATCGATGTCAATCTTCAGTTGCAGCTGGACTTGCCCGGCGAAGAACGCCCCTGGGAACCGGTGATCCAGACCGCCGGTAACGCCGACGCCTTTTTCAAGAGCTACGCCCACGTCTCTACCGAAAACGCCCTCACCTTCCTTACCTTCGATAAGGAAAATCCCAGCAGCATTATTTCCTGCGTGGCTGCCGCCCGCGAAAACGCCCGCTGCGTCCGTGAAAGAATTTCTTCGGAACTGTGGATCGCCATCAACCAGTTCTATCTTAAGTTGAACGATCCCGAAATGCCCAAGCAGGCGCTGGCCGCACCCCACGCCTTCTACAACAGCGTGAAGGAATTCAGCCAGCTGACCGTAGGTATCATTCAGGGAACTATGACCCATGACGTGGCCTGGAACTTCGCACGCCTTGGCACCATGATCGAACGCGCCGACCAGACCTCCCGAATTCTGGATGTGAAGTACTACATCCTCCTTCCAGATGTAAGCATGGTGGGCATGGCGCTGGATACCGTCCAGTGGAACGCGGTTCTCAAGAGCGTTGGCGCCTACGAAATGTTCCACCGCAAGAATTCCAATGTGACGCCCCAGAACGTCGCCGAATTCCTGCTATTGAGCGAAGACTTCCCCAGGTCCCTCCGCTACTGCCTGGAACAGGCCGAAATCAGTCTCAAGAATATTGCCTTCCCCGTAAAGAGCAACGCGGACTCTCTCCGTCTTCTCGGGAAGATGCGTTCCGATATGGCTTTCTCCACCATCGAGGAAATCATCAAGAGCGGTCTTCACGAGAAGATTGAAGAAATGCAGGTGAACCTTTGCGACTTAGGCACACAAATCTGGAAGGACTTCTTCTGCTAAGCCCGCGCGGCACCAACCCGCGCAGTTCCTTCGCGAGAATCTGCGGTTCCTAAAAAATTTGCTGATCCACACAGCAACAAAAGGCGCACTCCATTCCAAAAAAAGCGCCGCGGCAGGGATTTGGTAATGCACTTCCCTGCCGTTTTTTTTACTCTTCGTCCTTCAACAAACGGAAAGCCTTATTCATATAATAAAAGTCCTTCGCGTTCACATTTTGCAATGCATCCAGCTTTTTCAATTCAGGATGAGCCTTTTCCAGGTCCTGTTTGAAAGCATCCCAACGTTGCCAGGATTCCGCATTGGACAAGGATTCCACCACTTTTTCTTCAAGGAAGTTTTCTCTGGTAAAGAACGTTGTCCAAACTTCCAGACTTAACTTCTTGAAGATTTTCTTGATGCCTGCCACCGCTTCCTTTGAATAGCCATAAGTGTTACCCACGTAGCAAATCATCAACGTGTCGATCAGGAACATGGCCAGGGTTTCATTTTTAGCCAGTTCACCTAACTTCGATTCTTCATCTAGAATTTTTGTCAGGGAACGGACATGTTCCGGTTCCGTATAGAAATTATCAATTCGATAATGGGCAACAAACAACTGGTACACAGCTCGAAGCAGTTCATCCCTACGGCCCGGCTTTCGGCTGTTCCGCAAAGCCTTACGTTGGCGAGCCTTTTCCACAAACTTTGCCATAAAGGCAGCATCGCTTTCCGTATTCATGATCGTAGCATCGAACACACCAATAGAAACGCCAGCCTTAGGGCCGGACATGTAGGTAAACTCGACCTGTCCTTCGTGGGACTGGAAGTAAATCGCCTTGTAAAGATTGTTGTTCTTATTTTTCAGCGTAGCGAAAGCAATATGGCGAGAGCCGCCTTCACTGGAATCATTCTGATCAATTTTCACGAAGCAATGGTAAGCACGAATATTTCCCTGGGTATCGATAATAGTCATGCCATCAAAATCCATCATGGATAAAAGCATGCGGATTCCATCGTCCAGTTTTCTAGCAAAATCAGTTCCATCACCATAAGCAATTGAGACCGGATTTTGAAGAGGTTCTCCACGACTGAAATTTTCGCAATCCTTTTCCCAGGACCATTCGGGAGAAACAACTAGACAGATTGTCCCATGAACTTCCTTCTTGGCGCGTCTAAAGATTCCAGACCACAATGCCACATCACGATTGTACTTCTTTGAAAAATCCGGAACAGGTAGATTTTCCGCGCTGGAAAAATCAAAACTGAGAATCAAGTTTTCTGGTTTGCCGTCTGCGCCAAGGCCAATGACAATCACCTTTGTGCGACTTAGGCTTCCCATAATGACAAAGCCTTTCTGCAAAAAAGAAATTTCAGCAAGACCTGTCTGTTCAATATCAAAATAAACCACACCAAAGACAACGGAATCTTCAGTCTGGTTAATCAAAATATCTGCACCATTGCAACAGAATTCCGTTAGGCTCTTAATAGCTTTCGTTACGGCAGGAACCGTCAAGTTTTCTAAAGGCAATGTCTTTAAAAAATGAGGGCGTCCCTTAATTGAAGGCAGTTCACCTGCTCCCAGGATAATCCGAAAGCTAAAAGTTTTTTCTTCTTCACGATAATTGGAAATCTGCGGAAGAAAGTTTGCTACAGAGGCAACCACTGCATTATGCAAAGACAATGTGTGGCCATTGATAAATTTTTCGACAGTCTGTTTATTTAAGCTCTGATACATTTGCGGATAAAGATAAATTTCTAAATTAGCCTTCGAAAAATAAAAGCGAGTTTTTTATGAATTTCAACGACTTTGGAAAATACAATCAGTTCAAGGAACAGTTCGCCAATATGTCTCCCGAAATGAAGGAACAGATGATGAAAATGGCGAAGGAACAGATGAAGGCCCGTGTGGGTGGATTTTTCAAAAAATGGTTTTCATTGCCTGTACTCACCGTGATTGCAATCGCCTTGGGTGCCGCCATTGGTGCTTTAATGGCGTTCTTTGGACAGGTTCTGCTTGCCGTTGGCGGTTTACGTGACGCCCATCCTATCTACTTTATTCCGGGTCTCGCCTTGGCTGGTGCCGCCATTTTCCTTGCCTATAAGAAATGGGGCAAGGGTGCAGAGCGTGGCATGGGTGTGGTATTTGCGGTAGGTCAAGGCAAGGAGAACAACATTCCACTACGGTTGATTCCCATGGTTGCTGTAGGCACTTGGCTCACCCACCTGTTTGGCGGAAGCGCCGGCCGCGAAGGCGTGGCTGTACAAATTGGCGCAGCCCTCGGCCATAACATTAGCAAGAAGCTTCCCTTTGAAAACGCCGGACACATCTTATTGGTGGCGGGCATGGCTGCAGGCTTTAGCGGTTTATTCCAGATTCCTCTGGCAGCAACAGCATTCGCCCTTGAAGTTCTAATCGTCGGCCATTTGGATTTGATGGCTCTGCTGCCCGCTGCTGCAGCCGCTTTTGCGGCATGCAAAGTTTCCAACATGCTGGGCCTTGAAAAATTCAGCGTAGACTTAAATGGTCTACTGGGATCCAACGGAGGCATTGATGTAGCAGGCCTGTTCATGCAGAATGGTTCCTTGGATGTCAATTTCATTGTGAAGCTAGCCCTGATAGGCATTCTCTTCGGCATTGTGGGCGGCGGTTTTGCAAAGTTGCTTTCCCTCGCCAAGGAATTCTTTGCCAAGAAATTTCCCGACGGTCTAAAGCGAATCGCCATCATGGGCGTAACGCTTTCCGCACTGTTCCTGTTGCTATGGCAGGGTCGTTATTCCGGCCTGGGAACAAATCTCATTGACATGTGTTTTGCAGGAACAGGAATCGCAGACGGAACAGGAATACAGAACTATGACTGGATTTTCAAGTTGGCCTTGACAATCCTGACTTTGGCAGCAGGGTTCCAAGGTGGCGAAGTCACTCCGCTGTTCAGCATTGGAGCAAGCCTTGGCGCAGTTTCTGCCGTAATGTTCGGCCTTCCCTTCCCCTTGGCTGCAGCCTTGGGTTATGCAGCCGTATTCGGAAGTGCAACGAACACCTTATGGGCACCGATCTTGATTGGATGCGAAGTCTTTGGATTCGATACCTTGCCATTTTTCTTCGTGACCTGCGTTGCAGCCTATGTCTGTAACGGGAACCAGTCCATCTATAATCAAAAGAAATTGAAACTGAAGTTCTAGTGAACGGCGTTTACATCGAAATTACGGATGTGTGCAATTTGCATTGCAGCTTCTGCCCCTGCGGAAAGCGGGCCAGAGCTTTCGAGAATTCGCACGTTTGTTCCGCCCGCACGTTCATGCCCACAGAACTTTTTGAGCGATCCGTCACAGAAGCCGCCACAGTAGCCGACCAAGTGTACTTCCACGTACTGGGCGAACCCACATTGCATCCGGATTTCGAGCTGTTTCTCAAAAAACTGGAGTACGTTTCCGCGGCACGATCCGACGGAAAACCGTTGCAGCTTAATTTGACCACCAACGGCACAACCATCGCCCGCTGCGGTAAAGCAATCCTTACCTCCCCCGCAGTTCGCCAGGTGAATTTTTCCACTCACGCCTATGCGGAATTGCCTTTTGACGAAGCCGCGGAAAACCTGCAGAACGTTCTGGATTTTTGTCGCATGGCCGCAGCAGAACGCCCCGACTTGTACATCAATTTGCGATTGTGGAACGTTGGGGATGAAAGTTCCAATGCATGGAATAACTACATGCTGGAGCAGGTGAACAAGGCCTTCGGTTGCGCTCCCATCACCTTAGAGCATTTCTGCAGCCGCCACAAAAGTTTCTTAGTGGAAGGTCGCATTTACATCCATCAGGATTCCCGCTTCGAGTGGCCTGGTTTAGCGGAAAGCAGAAAGGATAAAGTAGAAAGGGGGGTAAGATTTCCGCGGGGAACTTGTCGTGCATTAGACACCCACTGCGCCATTCTTCATGACGGCCGCGTGGTAGCCTGCTGCCTGGATCATAGCGGTCAAATTACCTTGGGGCATATTCAAGAAAATCCCCTGGCAGAAATTCTTTCCTCCCCCATGGCCATTGACATTCGTGAAGGCTTTGCCAATCACGAACTGCGCCACCCCTTCTGCCAAAGCTGCACTTTCTGCAAGCGATTTAAATAAGTTATAATTAGAGCATGCAGTTCTATACAACCATCCAGGACTTTACAGGCGTCTATAGCCAGCAGCCCTTTATGCAAGAGCTGCGAAGGATTGCCTCAAAGTCCGACGAGAAACAACCCGACAAGAAACAGCCCGACGAAGATTGCACTGACATTTATTGGATGGATTGTTCTAAAATCAATGGCACAGACTGTTACTGCGACGACGACGCACAAGCAGAACTTAACAAACTGATGAGCCAAGCTTTGGAAAATGTCGGGCACAGCACAAAGAACAATGCTAGGAACAGCGCAAAGATTGACGTCACTTTGCCAGGCATTCATTTTTTTGATAATGGCAATTACCATTACAACAGTAAGCTTTGGACAGATTGCATTCAGGAGCCTTTTGACCTGGTAATTTTCGATCACCACCCGGACATGCAACCTCCCCGATTCGAGGGAATTCTCAGTTGCGGCGGATGGGTCAAGGAAGTTCTGGACCACAATCCATTTATACGAAACGTTGTGCTAATCGGTGTGGCAGACCACCTTATTGATGAAATCAAGAACGAGCCCTCTGCAGAATTCGAGAAGTACGCCACCCGCGTGACTTTCGTCCCGGAAAGTGCTTTGCGAGAAGACAGCGCCAACACAGCAATCGAAGCGTTAGCAACCCTGAAAACGCAAAGTATTTACATCTCCATCGACAAGGACGCCCTTTCCCTAACCGACGCAGTAACCAACTGGGACCAGGGTTCTTTGACTTTTGCGCAATTAGAACAAACTTTGCGTTCCCTATTCGTCAGCCATAAAATCCTAGGTGTAGACATTTGCGGCGAACGTGCAAATAATCAGGACTACGCAGACGGAATGGACGAAGGCACTGCCGACGCAATGAACAACGAATTGAATAAAAAGTTGTTTAATTTCTTGAAGGCAATCTAGAACCTTCGACTCGCTTCGCTCGCTCAGGATGACACGTAAAAAAAATGAATTTTAAATCTCGCAACAACTTCAGCAAAAACAGCAGTTGGATGAATTCCAGCAACCGACCGCAACAGGCCACTAACAAGTTCGGCGGTGGAGCCCACGGCGTTGCCCGAGTCATTAGCAAGCGTGGCTACTGCAGCCGCAGCAAGGCAGAAATGCTGGTACGTGAAGGTCGAGTCACCTTGAATGGTCGCGTCATCAGAGACCCCGATACTCCAGCCCGGGAAAGTGACGAAATCATCATTAACGGAAAGCGCATCGAGGCCAACGCCAAGGTGTACTTCATGATGAACAAGCCCCGCGGCATCGTCACTACAGCAAGCGACGAAAAAGGCCGCAAGACTGTCATGGAAGTTTTCGCGGAACAGTACCGCAAGCTTTTCCCCGGCAAGGAACCGCCCCACATTGCACCTGTGGGCCGCCTGGACGCCGCCAGTGAAGGTTTACTGTTGTTCAGCAACGATACGGAATGGGCGAACAACATATTGGAACCGCGGTTAAGTTCCGTCCAGGCTAAAGTGGAAAGTTTAAAGGATAAAGGTCCGCAGAATTCCAGCACAACCTTCAACGAGCACAAGAAAATCTACCACGTACAGACCAAGGGCAAGCCCACCGCAGACGACATGAAAAAGATGGAAGAAGGTTTCGTCGTACCGCCCCGCGTTTTCGGAGAGCCGGTCGAATTCATGCACGCCAAGCGCGCAGTCCTACACAGCGAAGGCGAAAAGAACTGCTGGCTGGAAATCACCTTGACCGAAGGCAAGAACCGCGAAATCCGCCGCATGCTGGCTCACTTAGGTTACGAAGTTATGCGCCTTGTACGCATCCAGATCGACAGCTTTACCTTAGGCGACTTAAAGCCAGGCTGTATCAAGGAATTTAAAATCTAGACTGCCGCTAAATCAGATCTCGATTCAATAGTTCGCCGTGATCCAAGGTCAAACGGCGGAAGGGGCTGTTCAAGTAGAAATCGGGATTATGAGTAGCCATCAGCACGGTAGTGCCGCGGGCATTGATTTCCTTGAAAATCTTGAAAACTTCTTCGGCGTTTTTCGGGTCCAAGTTACCCGTAGGTTCGTCAGCCAGCAGCAGGTACGGATTATGCACCATGGCGCGGGCAATGGCAACGCGCTGCTGTTCACCGCCAGACAAGGTGTAAGGCATGGCAAAGCGTTTCTGGCTAATGCCAACAAGGGCCAATGCATCAAACACCGCAGCGTTAATCAGCTTGCTAGGCGTGCCCACAATACGTAAAGCCAAGGCCACATTTTCAAACACATTGCGGTCTGGCAAAAGCTTAAAGTCCTGGAAGATGATGCCCATCTTACGGCGCAAACCCTGAATCTGCTTTTCCGGGGTATTCTTGCTGTCGTAAAGACAATCGCCGGTGAACTTCACCATGACCTGGCCGCCACGTTCTTCGTCGGGGCGTTCATCCATATAGATCAACTTCAAGAGAGTAGACTTACCTGCGCCGGAATGACCCGTCAGGAAAACAAACTCACCCTTGTTGATACGGAACGTCACATTGGAAAGAGCCTTCCAATTTTCCTCGTAGGATTTCGTGACGTGGTTAAAGTGAATCACAGCGCAGCCTCGATTATTCGGTCATGCGAATTTCCACATGGACTTCTTCGCGCCACTTCTTGATAAGGGCGTTAAGTTTTTCGTTTTCCATGCGGGAAGCAGTCATCTGCTCGATCTTGCCGTAGTCTTCTTCAAGAGTCAGATCACGGGTCTGGCGGGAATCATCCAAACGGAACAGATGGTAAGCGCCATCAATCAGCACCGGTTCAGAGACTTCACCAACATTCAGGTTAGCCACAGGGTCCACATAAGCAGGCTCCATTTCGTTTCTCTGGAACCAGCCGAGACGACCACCGGCAAAGTTGCTGGACTTGTCTTCACTATACTTGCGAGCGGCAGCAGCGAAATCTTCCGCGGTCTTGAGATTCTTGTGCAGGGAGTCAGCCAGGGCAATCACATCCGCAGTATCCTTAGCTGTAGGAATCGTGCGAAGCAGAATCTGCGCAGAACGGACACCGTCTTCCTTACGGCCCAGCACGCGGGCAATGTGCCAGCCCAGGTTTGTCTTAACAGGATTGGCGGCATACTGACCATTCTTCAGCTGGTCCAAGGCTCGTTCAAAAGCAGGGTCCAACTGTCCACGCTTGTAATAACCCAGGTCACCGCCCTTTTCGGCAGAAGAATCCTGAGAGTGAGCCTTAGCCAAAAGTTCAAAGCTCATGCCCAGGTTCAAAGTATCGATCAAGGCTTCGGCTTCCTTGCGAACGGAGTCAATAATCATGGAATCCGGAGTGATGGGAATCTGGATATGGCTCAAAAGAACGCAATTGTACTGAGGCGGAATGGAATCCTTGAAATCCTTGTAGAAGGCATCAACTTCCTTCTTGGTGGGATTGATGGAACCAACATGACGTTGACGAACTCGCTGCAGTTCCATGTGTCCACGAATCTGCTTTGCCAGCTGGTCACGATACTGAGCCATGCTGATACCCAGCTGGGCACGGATCGCCTTTTCCAAGGTGGCCAAGGTAGTATTCTGGCTCGCTGCCAACTGGGCCAGGTGAGCATTCACTCGCTGGTCCACTTCGGAATTGCTGACAACGATTGAGTCTCGGTCAATGCGGCTAAGCAAAACCTTTTCTTCAATCATCTGATCCAGCACATACTGCTTCTGCTGTTCTTCCGACATGGCAGAGCCTTCGGGAGTTTCCTGGTAGCGATACAGATTATTCAGGAACTCAGAACGCATGATAGGCTTTCCGTCAACCACGGCGGCAACACCTTCCATCAGCACCGGTTCAGCCAGTACCAAAGAAGACAGCACACAAAGGGCAGAAATAATCCGTTTATAGAGATTCATTATTTTTCCTTTTCACCAAACACGTTCATCTTGGAGAAAATGGGGCGAGAGTTCTTCCATTGTTTCTTCAAACGGTCCATCACGGTTTTCTGATGTTCAACCCACACACGGGAAGCCACATCGTCAACAACCTCTGCATAAGGCAAAACGTCAGCAGAATCAAGACGGGAAACAATCACAGACAATTTCAAAGCTCCGCCGCAAGCCTTAATCATAGAAAGCTTACCGACTTCGGGTTCCTTAATGGAAGGAATCATGCACTTATCCGGAGACGTCGTCACAGAATCAAAAGTGTCGATGGACTTGATGAGATAATGCACATTGGGCATAGCTTCATAGGTGATAGCCTTGTGACCCTTGTAATAAAGGTCGGCAGACTGCCAGTCTCTAAAGGTCAAAACAGCGCCAGAAACCATAGTACGGCCACGGAGGAAGAATTCCGGATGGTTCTTGTAGTAATCCAGGCGTTCCGCATCACCAACCATCATGGTATCCATGTAGGCCTGCAAGAAGTGATCCACAGTCATCTTGCGGATGGTCTGTTCAATCTGGTTCTGAAGGGCTGTATCCTTCAAGGCACCATGGTCTACAGCTTCCTGGTAAATAGTTTCTTCATCAATCCAATGTTCCAGGAAAGTCAGCTTTTCGTGATCGTTCCAGGAATCCCATTCCGGGACCATGCGGCGAACGTCGGATTCATAAAGGCGGGTATCACCCACAGAAACAACAACAGTGTCGATTTTGCCAATGGGCAGGTCACAACTGGTGAGCATTGCAACGGAGGCAACGCTAATAGCGAATAAAAAGGCGTATAAAGATTTCATCACGTACAATTTAGAAAAATGACGTGACCAAGACCAATTCTAAAGGGTTTAGAGACGTCCAAAACGGCCTTTCAATTTTGCCAGGGAGTCCTCTTCCACCACATCCTCGGAGTCATCGGCCTTTCGTTTAAAGCGAAGGATTTCAAATCCTTCCAGCATGGCCTTAGCCTGAAGGAACAATTCCGGGAAATCGGGATCATCTGCGGAAAGGCGTTCAATCTTCGCAAGCAGTTCACGAGCATTTTTCAGTTCGTGATCCTTCATGTAGCGGGCCTTAAGGAAGGGCCTGAAGAAGTCACGCAGTATTCGAAGGTTCAAGTCATCCAGGGACGACTTCTTTGCGGTTTCGGGCATGGGCACATCAAACAGGGACGCCACACCTTTAATACGTTCAAAGAGCGTATTCTCACCTTGATACAAGGCAGTCAATTTTGCCACAAGCGAAGTTCTAGCGTCTCCGGCGTGATCCTTTCCCTGACGCATAGACACGGAGAATTCTCGAAGTACATCCCAGCTCTTGACAAAGGCTTCTGCACCAAGCAGGCCCGCTTCGTATGTTGCACGGACCAAGGCAAGACGGACTTCTTCATCCTCAGAGCGAGTGGTTGACGCAAGATTCTTGAAATCCTTGATTTTCTTTCCACGAGAGAATTCAAGACCTGTAAAGCGGACACAACGATTAGCATCTAGTTTATCTGCAATAAGGGACTTTGCCACCCATATTTTAAGAGCGGTCTTGAAATCATCGGCGTAGACGCCGCCTGTCTCCAACATATTCAAGCGATCAGCAATCAAAGAGGCCAGTAATTCCTGACTAGAAACATCGTATTCCAAGCGCTTGCGGAAACCCTGCCAGAACTTTGATTCGCCATCTTCCATCAAGGCGGAATCTCCAAGACGCCATCCAAACCTGACATTTTCTAATGGGAAATCAATACCGTAGGTAACCACCACAGGGCGGACCGCCAAAAACAGGCTGTAGCTACCCCACTCGGGAGAAAGTTCCACCGGGAACTTTTCTGCAACACCAGGCTTTTCCACATTCAGATGCAAGCGAAGGTGATTTTCCCTTTCCGGAGTTACCGTCGGAATATCACACTCCAGATTCTTCATCTCGCCAAATACTTCGTAAAGACACAGCAGCGGAGCCTTGTGGGGTGCTAACTTCAGTTTATCGCAGAAGGCATCGTCTATCGCCACGCGTTTCGTTTCCATCTGTTTCTTGGAAGCCTTAGGCATCTCGCGTATGATGGATTCAACCATCCATTCACGCCACTGATGAATACTCAACGCCAAGAGAGCAGGTGTCGTATGGGCAAGTAAATCAAAGGGGAACTTCAGGGTAATGCCGTCACAGCTCTTGGTTGCATCAAAAACCATTTCGCCGGAAACCATGCGCGCAACCGTTCCCGAGGCATTGCCCGCCGAATCCATTTCCATGATGCGGAAGGTTTCTACAGAACCGCCGTTCTCTGCAACAGGCTTTGCATCACGGTTATTTCGGGAACCGTTGCGGCCACCGGCCAGCTTGTCGCTGGAACCGACAAAATCCATACGGTTACTAAAGCCGTTGTCGGTGTAGCTTACGCCCGTTTCGCTCTGGTCCAGCCAGAATTTTTCATCAAACTTAAGCCACTGATCGCCCTTTTCCGCCAGGTAGTTTTTCAGAGTCCTGATGGAATTGACCTTGGGGGCGATTCGCACGTAGTAGTCCACCAGAGCATCTTCGCTGGGAGCAAGGCCGAACTGACGCTTGCGAGCTTCCAACGCATGAAGATTTTCCACCACCCGTTCGTTGTGGGTCATGAAGGGGAACGGCCTTGCGATATCGCTCATGACAACGGCATCACGCCAGAATATCTGCGCGCAATCGTCGGGATTCACACGGGCGTAATCTACCCGGTGGCCGCGACTGATGACAAGCCCCCTGAAAGAAACCTCTTCCACAGCCTCGACAAAGCCTCGTTCCTTGTTCCAAACAGGAGCGAACCAGCGGCGGGTACAGAAAGGTTCCGCCACCAGCATAATCCATTCCGGCTTTATCTCTGCACCCTTGGTCAAAAAGATTCGACTGGTTTCACGGACTTCAGCACTAAAGAGCCATTCCACGCTTTTTCCGTAAAGATCGCTACCCGGGAAAATATGGGTTTCACGACCGCTCACCAGGCGATAGCAACCGTTTTCAATATCACGGCGGGCAATCCCACCCAAAAATCCGCTCAGTAGCGCAATATGCAAATTGTCTGCATGGAAGTTTTCCAGAGGGCAAACACGATTTTCAAACTTGGCTTCAAGAATTCGGCCAAACTGTTCATACAGATCGATCCATTCCCTACAGCGCAAGAAATGGAAGGAATTCTTGTCGCAGAACTTACGCAACTTGTTCCAGGACTTACCATCCCATTCTTCGCAGAAGGCGTTCCACATGCTGACATAAGTCAAGAAATCGCTCTTGTGTCCAGCGAACTTTCGATGCAGCTGACGGACACGTCCTCGTTCCGGTTCCTCGTTGGGAACCACTCGCGGGTCCTGAATGCTAAGAGCCGCACAAACAATCAAGGCCGGCTGCAAAACGCCTGTATCACGGGCACGTAAAAGCACCGCGGACAAGGCTACATCCATAGGCAGCTTTGTCATGTCGCGGCCAAGCTTTGTCACATGACCGCTTGCGTTATCCGCCGTAAGGGCGCCAAGTTCAAACAAAGCCTTGTAGGCGCCACGGAAGGCAGAATGAGGCGGTGCCTGCAGGAAGGGGAACGTTTCCAACTCAAGACCAAGACTGCGAAGCTGCAGTACCACGTTGGCCAAGTTGCTACGGCGGATTTCCGGTTCCGTAAAGTCATCCCGCTTTTCAAAATCTTCGGGAGAGTAAAGCCTGATACAGACACCTGGCTTGACGCGGCCCGCACGGCCCGTTCTCTGGCGGGCGCTGGCCTTGGAAATCTCTTCTACCGGAAGCCCCTGGATACGGGCCTGGGCGTTATAGCGGGATATACGGGCCATACCCGTATCCACCACGTAGGCAATGCCCGGAATAGTCAAGGAAGTTTCCGCAATGTTTGTTGCAAGAACCACACGGGTCTTGCTTGTGCTCTTGAAAATACGGCGCTGTTCATCGGGACTCATGCGGCCATAGAGCGGCAAGATGTCGAAGGATGCTGCGTCCAAATCCGGCTTCAGTTCGTTGGCCAAGTCCTGGATGTCACGTTCCGTGGGCAAAAAACAAAGCAGGTGATCCCGATGGCGGCTTTCCAGATCCAGAATAGCATCTCGGGCTTCTTCAATCAGGCCGGAGTCGCCCTTGCCAGAGGCGTCACGGCGATCGTCGTCTTCATCGTCCCAAGGGCCGCGGAAACCATCTCGCGTCTCGTGCTTGGAACCTCGAGCAGCATCCCTAAAATAGTACTCCACGTCCACAGGGAACGTGCGGCCTTCCGCTTCTAGCACGCAGCTGTTATCATAAAATTTTTCGAAGAGGGCTGCATCCAAGGTTGCAGACGCCACAATCAACTTAAACTCGGGACGTGCGGCAAGAACGGTCTTGAAAATCCCCAGCAGGATATCGATATTCAGGGAACGCTCGTGGGCTTCGTCAATAACGATGGCGGAGTATTGCTTGAAAAGCCTGTCACGACGGAACTCCTGCAAAAGGATACCGTCGGTCATCACCTTGATGGGAGCGTCGTTCGTACCCTGTTCCCAGAATCGGATCTTGGTGCTGACCAGTTCATCGTCCTTCAGTTCCTCACGAAGTCGGTCAGCAATAGACATGGCAGCAAGACGGCGAGGTTCCGTAACGCCAATCTTGAATAGCGGCTTGCTAGATCCTGCGCCATTCTGAAGAACCTTCTCCTCGTCATTCTGAGGAACTTTCCCCTCGTCATTCTGAGACTGCGCAGCAGCCGAAGAATCCAGAGAACGTTTTTCACAGCCTTCTTGAGTCTCGAACCGCGAGCCTCGAATCTCAGGCCTCGTGCCTCGCGCCTGAATAAAATACTCCAGCAGGAACTTGGGCAACTGCGTGGACTTACCAGAGCCAGTATCCGCCTTGACGATAACTACCTGATGCTTTTCAAGCAGCTCAAAAAACTCCTGCCGTTTTTCTACAACAGGAAGTTCCGGATATTCAATCTTTAACGCGGTAAGATCCATCAAGATTCAATGAATAATGAAAAATGAATAATTAACAATGAAATTAATCGCGCCTTCGGCGCATTACTATAGAAGTGCGTAGCACCATTATAGCAATTGCTCATTGTTAATTGTTAATTGATAACTCCATTAATATGTCGCTCGGTCATGTCAGCTCGAGCAAGCTCGGCTGCCGCGACTCTCGCTTGTTATTAATTGTTAATTCAAAGATTAAAATCAAGGATTTTAATCTTTGATGTGTCCGCACTTGTCGCAAGTGAACTTGTAGCTATTATCGGGATCCACGACCATGACTCCGTCACAATCCGGATTTTCACAAGGCAGTTCACCAGGCATCACTTCTCGGTAAGTCTTCTTTTCTTCTTCGTTCATAAATTAACCTTCGATTTCCTTGAGGTATCGAGCCAAGGCATCCTGCCAAGTAGGCAACGGCTTAAAACCAGCCTCTACCAGCTTGCTCTTGTCCAGTCGGCTATTGAAAGGACGAGCAGCCTTGCTGAGTCCGTATTCTGCAGTAGTCACAGGAACCACCTTGGTGGACATTCCTGCCTGGCGGTAGATTTCACAGGTAAAATCGTACCAGCTGATAAATCCGCCTTCATTCGTTGCATGATAATAGCCGTACTTCTCGGTTTCATTCATATCGATTAGCAAGCGAGCCAGGTCATAGGTATAGGTCGGAGTGCCGATCTGGTCATTCACCACACGAACCGTATCGTGGGTCTTACCCACATTCAGCATGGTTTTGATAAAGTTCTTTCCGTTAAGGCCAAAGACCCAGGCAATACGGACAATAAAGTACTTTTCCAGCGTATTGGAAACAGCCAGTTCACCTTCCAACTTTGTCTGGCCATAAACATTGAGAGGCTTGTAATCCTTGCAATCGGGCTTCCAGGGTTCTGTACCCTGGCCGTCAAAGACATAGTCCGTACTGATATAGGTCATCTTGCAGCCAAGATGATGGCATGCATCTGCAATATTCTGAGTACCGCCAGCATTAACTGCGCGAACCTTGGCCACATTGGCGTCATCTTCCGCCATATCCACAGCAGTCCAGGCTGCACAATGGATAACGGCATCAGGCTTGATTTCGGCAAGGACCTTGTCCACGGCGGCAGAGTCCGTAATATCCAGCTGGACATAAGGCATCTTTGTTACGGCACTGCCATCGGCGACGCCGCTGTATTCCGGAGCCATGTCTGTACCAACGCCTTCATGCCCACGTTTAGCTAGTTCATTCATTACATCATGACCAAGCTGGCCACCAACGCCCGTAACAAAAAATTTCATGTCAAAATCCCTCAGCGGAGTTGTAATTCCGCATAATCCATACTCTTCCAAAGATAGAAACTATCGTTTTATTCAGTCTCCAAACCTCCCCCGTTTTTTTAGCTAAATTTGACTAAAACAGGAGCTATTCAATGTCCGAAGCAAAATACACAAAATGGGTTGCCGCCTGGGGCAACGCAACATCCATTACCGACCGCACCGCCGCCGTCTATGCCAAGGACATTACACTACGCTACCCCATCCGCATCTGTTTTTCCGGCAGCAAACTGCGCTTCAGGTTTTCCAATCTTACCGGAACGGAACCTGTAGAAATAACAAGCGCCTTTGTCGCCCGCACTTCCGTAGATTCCAGCACTGAATACTCGCCAGTGCAAATTTCCTTCAACAGTCATCCTACCGCGATTATCGAGCCCGGCAAGGAAATCGAAAGCGACGAAATTTTATTTGACGTAACTGCAGGCGAAACCCTTGACGTAAGCATGTATTTCGCAGGTTACACACAAATGAATGCGGGCACGCTCATAACAGGGCCATTGTCCAGCGGCAAATACAGCTATGGCAATTTCGCAGCAAGCAAGGATCTGCCTGCAGATTTAACCCGAAAGACAAACTGGTTCTACTTCCTGAATACAATTGATGTTCTGACAGAAGAAAAGAATCACGCACTGGTCTGCTACGGAGATTCCATCACCGCCCAGGATTGGCCTGATTATCTGTCCCAAAGAGCATGGGAAAATGGATTCCGTAACGTATCCATCATCCGTCGCGCAGTCAGCGGCACACGAATCCTTAGGGAATATAGCTGCATTACCTATGCCGCTTATGGTTTAAAGGGCGCCACCCGATTCCCCATCGAACTGAACGTCGCCGGCGCAA
The DNA here is from genome assembly GCA_024398965.1 of Fibrobacter sp. NCBI lineage: Bacteria > Pseudomonadati > Fibrobacterota > Fibrobacteria > Fibrobacterales > Fibrobacteraceae > Fibrobacter > Fibrobacter sp. Next base: position 38,857 of record JAKSIF010000020.1, read on the forward strand.
GTGCGGTCATTATCCAGCATGGCATCAATGACATAATCCATCCGGTAGGCGTAGAAGTCAACCCGTTCCGCCCCTGGAGCGACATGCCCACTACAGACGACCTTATCCAAGGCGTTCGTCACCTGTATATTCAACACGCCAAAAGCCTAGGACTAAAAGTCTACAGCGGGACATTGCTCCCGATTTTCGGATGGCGTACATACAACGAAAATCGCGATGTAATCCGCAACGAATTCAACAGCTGGCTACGTTCCTCCAACGAATTTGACGGTTGCGTCGACTTCGACAAAGCCGTGCGAGACACTCAAGATTCACGTAAATTCGCCCAAGGTTTTGACTCCGGAGACCACCTGCATCCAAGTGCTGCCGCCTACAAGGCCATGGCCGAAGCAATTCCCACCGAACTTCTTGAGTAATCCGTCGCAAGCGATGTGCAAATCAGGTTCAGCTTGACTTTGCATGTTTGAATCTTCCATTTTGTACACAAAACATAAAAACGCCCCGCTTTCGCGAGGCGTTCTTCACTATTCATTTAAGGATGTTTCTTAGTGAAATTCGTCTTTTGCTAAATCCTAGCGAGTCACAGAGACCTTCTGAATACGGTTGCCAGACTTCAGCATGTATACGCCGGACTTCTGGAACTTGGCCATCAGAGCATCGCTAATGGAAGATCCGCTTGCCACATCTACGCGGCCCATGAACTTACCCTGCATATCGAATACCTGATAGGTCTTGCCAGAAATTGCCATGTGCATATCAGCAAGGATTGCTTCAGGAACGTCAACATCACCTTCGCTAGAAGAGGATCCCGGTTCAGTACCACCCTGAGAATCAGTTTCGGAACCCGGTTCAGCAGTGGTGAAGACCAGCTTGACGTCACTAATCTTGACTGCACCTGTAGCTTGTCCCAAATTGAAGGCAAACTGAGCGGCATCATCAGAATCTTCTTCCATAGCAAAGATAAAAGCGTATTCCTTTTCCGTGGTGGTGATGTCAAACACCTTAGTGGCGTATGCACCCCAGGGGTCTACGGATTGCTGGAAAGAAACTTCAATCTCGCGAGCTACGTCAGCGCTAGCCTTAAAGGACAACTTGTACTTCATGCCCTTATCAAGAGCCACATTGTACTGAACAAGCTGCGGCTGGTAAGTTTCTTTACCAATAGTGGTAACGTCAACCGTAGCCGTGCCGCCAGCAACAGAAGTCTTTGCAGCAGAGCCACCCCAGTTTGTACCCTGACCCAGGAACCAAGAAGATGCACCGTTGCTTGTAGAAATCACGCTGCTGCTAGAGAAGTCACCATCCTTAAGAAGGTTCACTGTGGTTTCGCCTACCAATTCAAACTTGGCGACCACAGACTTTTCCTTGTCCATGGTTACGGAAATGGTTTCGGTAGAACCAGTAGCGCCACCTTCCCAACCCACAAACTTCCAGCCATCGTTGGCTTTGGCGGTGAGCTGTACAGTTGATTTTGGAGCATAATAGTTAGAGTTTGGGCTCTTTGTCACAGTACCTGCAGCAGCCGGAGATGCAGTTACATTGAGGGCAAATTCATCGGCACTGCCACCGATTTTCAGCAGGTTCTTCTTAACTTTAGCATAACCCTTTGCAGTACCCGTATTTCCAGTGTAGGATTCAATTTTCATGGAAGCAACTTCATACAGCTTACCCATCTTCATACCAGCTTTAGCCCATTCGCTGAAGTGCTTGGAAATAGAAATGGTACCCTTGGTACGATGCTGGCTCGTATTCGACGGGATGGACCAATACTGCTTAAAGGTGCTGGTACCCGAAAGAGAAGGTTGCTGAATACGGTCGGTAGTATAGAAATCGTAGCTAATACCATCGATAACGGCAGAACCCCACTTTTTACCGCCCGAGGTAGGATTGTAGCTTCCGCGATCCTGGACAATGTAGTATTCAATTTCATTGCTGAAACCATTGGGAATGTCCTGCTGGTCGTAATAGCCCCAGCCATAGACACTAACATACTTCACGTTGTCGGTGGAGCTCCATTCCACATCAAATTCGGAGGTAATATTACCCACATTCTGTACGGTAACATTGGAGTTAGACCCCCAACGCTTTCCGGTACGGGCTAACATGTTGATAGTACCCTGCCATTCAACTTCGAAAGCACCACCATTTTCGGCGCTTACGTTAAGCTTCATAGTTGCGGAACCGGCACCATTCTGGCTCCAGAGTTCGTAATCATAGCCACCGGCGCTACCCATTTTCTGGGATGTGCCATTGGAGCAGGTAACGGTCTGTCCCCAGGAAATGGAAGACGAAATGGCGGCCATGGCAAAGGCTGTTGTTAAAACTTTTTTGATACTCATATTTTTCCTCTCAGGGAGTTATTTGTACACTCTTCTAATTTATACTATTCTACATGAGTTGTTAAGCACTACTGGACCAATTCCGTTGTTGGGTTTTACAACATTCAAAAACTTTAGTTTACACTAAATAAGAACCCCATTCAAAAAAAAAACGCGTTTTTTGCTTAAATATCGCAAATACAAAAAGCCCCCGCTTCAAAAAGCAGGGACTTTTTTGCAACTTTTATTTAAAAGTTATTCTTCGGAACCATCCGTCGGAACGCCGATCTGCTGTTCCGGCTTATCATCCTTTACAACAGAGTCGTCATCCACTTCAACGCCTTCGACATGGTCGAAGGTTTCCTTGGCTTCTGCGGAATCCTGTTCGATGTCTTCGACGCTGGGCAGTGCGGTTGCATCCTGGACGGTGTCGCCATCGTTTAGACGGATGCACTTCACGCCGATTGCGCTACGGTTGGTCAAGCGGATAGTTTCAGCTTCGATACGGATGACCTGGCCTTCCTTACTGGTAATGATCAAGTCGTAGTCGTCGGCAACGCTTTCCACGAATACTGCCGGACCCGTCTTTTCCATACCATCAGCGCTGAGGTTGCGAACACCCTTGCTGCCACGCTTAGTCACGCGATAAGAAGACGGCTGAGAACGCTTACCAAAGCCCTTCTCGGTAATGGTCACGATCTTGTTGCCTTCCTTGAGCCAGATGAGAGAAATGACTTCGTCACCTTCGGCCAGGGTAATGCCCTTCACGCCGTGAGTACCGCGGCCCATGCTACGCATGCAGCTAATGGGGAACGTTACAGCCTGGCCCATCTTGGTGGCAATCATCAAGAGGTCCTTGGCGATGGGCTGTGCAGCAGTTTCGTCGGCATCTTCGGATTCGTTAGCGACCTGAGCTTCTGCAGCAGCCTGGGCTTCTGCGGTTTCGTCGTTGTCGTCACCGGCCTGAGATGCGTTGAATTCTTCGGCGCTCATGCCCACCAGCTGAACCTTCACCAATTCGTCATCTTCGTCAAGGCTAATGGCGTTGACGCCAGCCTTACGGGGACGGCTGAAGAGGGTGAGATCCATCTTGTTGACAATACCCTTCTTGGTAGCGAACACCAGGCAGAAGTAGCCACCGAACTTACGGACCGGTACAATGGCCTGAACCTTTTCGCCTTCGGTGAGACCGATAAAGTTGATAATGGGGCGACCCTTGCTGCTGCGGTTGCCTTCGGGCAGGCGATAAACCTTGGTCCAGTAGGCACGGCCCTTGTTGGTGAACACCAGCAGGTAGCTATGGGTGCTTGCGGTAAAGATCTGGTCAACGTCATCGTCGTCCTTGAGACCGGTACCTACGACACCCTTGCCACCGCGGCTCTGGGCCTTGAAGGTATCGATAGGCAAGCGCTTGATGTAACCTTCCTTACTCAAGGTAATGACCTGTTCTTCTTCGGCGATCAGGTCTTCGTAGTCATAGTCGTCAACAGCATCTTCAATGCTGGTACGGCGTTCGTCACCAATCTTAGCGACAATTGCATCCAAACGTTCAAGCAGAATAGCAATACGACGTTCGCGCTTTTCCAGGATATCCTTCAAGTCAGCAACGGTAGCCAACAGTTCGTTGTATTCCGCTTCCAACTTTTCCAAGTTCAAGCCGGTAAGCTGGGCAAGACGCATATCCACGATAGCCTGGGACTGGATTTCGTCCAAGGAGAAGCGTTCCTGCAAAGCCTGCTTTGCCGCTTCCGTGGTCTTGCTGCTCTTGATAATCTGGACCACTTCATCGATGTTCTGGGTAGCAATACGCAGGCCTTCGATAATGTGAAGACGAGCCGCAGCCTTGTTCAAGTCGAACTGAGTGGAGCGTGTAATTACATCAAGGCGATGGTCAATGTAAATCTGGATAAGGTCCTTGAGAGTCAAGACCTTAGGCAGGTTGTTCACCAAAGCCAGATTGTAGATGCTGAAGGTGGTCTGCAGCTGGGTATTCTTGAACAGGTTGTTCAGAACCACTTCTGCAACAGCATCCTTACGGAGTTCAATGACAATACGGATACCTTCGCGGTTCGTTTCGTCACGGATGTCGGTAATACCGTCTACACGCTTGTCCTTTACAAGTTCAGCAATCTTCTTGCAGAGCTCAGACTTGTTCACCATGTAGGGAATTTCAGACACGATGATGCGGGGCTTGCCGCGGCTATCCACATCGATTTCGGTACGTGCACGGAGGCGAACCTTGCCATGACCAGTGAGGTAGGCGTCACGGATGCCGGCGCGACCGCAAATAATACCGCCAGTGGGGAAATCCGGACCGCTGACGTAACCCAGCAATTCTTCGCCGGTAATGTCCGGATTCAAGGCCTGGGCGTGAATTGCATTGGAAATTTCACGAAGGTTATGGGGAGCCATGGAGGTTGCCATACCCACAGCAATACCGGTAGTACCGTTCACCAGCATGTTGGGAAGTGCAGAGGGCAAGACCTTCGGTTCTTCCAAGGATTCGTCGAAGTTGGGACCCATGTCCACGGTATCTTTTTCAAGATCTTCCAGCATCAGGGAGCCGCAGGCATTCATCTTGGCTTCGGTATAACGCATAGCAGCAGCGCCATCACCGTCGATAGAACCGAAGTTACCCTGACCGAAAACCAGAGGATAGCGGAGGGAGAAATCCTGAGCCATACGTACCAAGGTTTCGTATACAGCAGAGTCACCATGGGGGTGGTACTTACCGATGACGTCACCCACAATACGGGCAGACTTCACGGTGGGCTTGTTGGGAACCACGCCCAGCTTATGCATACTGTACATCACGCGACGATGCACCGGCTTAAAGCCGTCACGGGCGTCGGGCAGAGCACGGGCCACAATCACGCTCATGGAATAGCGCAGATAGCTTTCCTGCATGTCCTTTTCGATCAAGGACTTGAACTGTGTTCCTGGTACCAATTCTTCTGACATTACTTATCCTTCTTTGGGTCGGGGTTTAGCCCAGCCCATTTATCGTTTTATTTAATCTATCTAAACTTTCATAGTCGGTCTGGTCTATGCGGTGCGGGGTGATGGTGGCGTAACCCTGGTTCAACAGATAGTCATCACTATCCACAGGGGATTCGTTCCATAATTTGTCGCCATCAAGCAACCACAGCTTGTCGCCAGAGCCATCGTCGGCATCCACCAGGCTGTAGTGGTCCGTAAACATTTCGTGGGCCATCTTCGTGGACTTGTAGCCCTTGAAGTCTGCAGGTTTTACCTTGGGGAAGTTCACGTTCCAGAAGGTTCCGGGCGCGATACTTTCAAAAAGGCGTTCCTTGACCACGCGTACTGCAAATTCCACGGCAGTTTCCAGCAGGTCTCCCCCACAACCGCGGAGGGAAAGCGCAACGCCGGGAACACCCCACAGGGCGGCTTCGCGGGCACCGGCAACCGTACCGGAATACAAGGACGAGACGCCGGAATTTTCGCCAACGTTCACGCCGGAGAAACAGACGTCGAATTCACCTGCGGCAGAGCTTACTCCATTGCAGCCTTCGGGTTCCAAAGAAAGCCCGAATTTTGCGAAATGACCTAAGGCAAACTTGGCGCAATCTGCAGGTGTGCCAGACACGGAATAGAATTCATAAGGCCAGGCTTTTGTACCGTCGGCTGCCACGGGAGTGGTTTCATCCACGGGCACCTGTTTGACGCGCAAACCTCTGCGCACGGTAAAGGCCTGACTGACCCCGCTCTGCTCCGTTTCGGGGGCAAAAACGAACACATCAGCCACCTTGGACAAGGCAGCCGCAAGAGCGCGCAGATTGCCGCTCTTAAACCCATCGTCGTTTACGATGAGAACACGTGTTCTAGGGGTATTTTGCATGCTCTTACAAAGATAGAAAAAAGCGGTTCTGCCACTTCAAAAATTGGTAAAAAAACGCCCCTTTTGAGGGCGTTTTTTGGGTGGAAAACATCAACAAATTTCTATAAGCAGTGTTTCTGGATTTCTGCGATAGAAAGTCCAGTTCCCTTGGAAACCTGTTCCACAGAAAGGCCCATGGCAAGGAAGTTCTTGGCGGATTGCACAAGCTTTACAAAGCCCTTCGCAAGGCCGCGAGCTTCGCCAATTTCTTCACCTTCGGCACGGATTACATCGGCTACAGACACAAAGCCGTTGCGCTTGCGTTCTGCCATGATTTCTGGACGGTCCATGATTGCCTCCCTGTATTCCGAAGATGATTCCTCACCTAAGTATAGCAAAACTTCTTGGATAAAAGCGTGCAAGGTGAAATTGCAAAAATAAACTTGTTTATTTTTATAATGGAACCGTAGCCGCGGACGCCAAAGGCGTCAATGCCATCGTGGTCTTTTGTATTCATAGATTTTCCTTTCCTTGCAAACAAGCAGAAATTGCAAGGCATGTTGAGTTAAGTGTGCGCGAAGGGTTTGCACGAGATGTAATTTAGAAACAGTTAAATGACAAAAGATGACATTTGAAGAGAATCGTGTAAAAAAATCGGGCCGCCTTGCCTTGCGGCTTGGCAGCCTGGATTGGCGTTGCCTATGCTCTGGTTCGGTTATAAGTTTGCTTTAGTCCTTGAGGCAACGCAAACTTCGACCGCTGTTCTTGTAGCTGCCGCCCTGGCTCGCGTAGTCGCTATTGTAGTAGAAGTACTGGCTCCACGCGTTGTAGCTATCGTACTCAGTGGCAGACCACAAGTAGGCGCTGCTACCCTCATTGTAGAAATTGCCACCGTCGTACCTGCCACCGGCGGGGAGCACCGAGAAACCATACTTGTCAGTCCCGTTACCGCTCTTGCCGTTATAATCATTCCAGCCGCTGGTGGATTTCAACAACGAACCAGCGGTGCTGGAACCACCGATGTAGGTGTACAGAGTGCTGTACTCCTCGTTCGTGGGCACATGCCAGCCTTCTGGGCAAATGCCGCGGTGGGGGCTATTGGGGGTACAGGTCTTGCCATAGCCACACTTGGTTCCCGCATTTACATTGAACTGGGCAGCACTATCCATCACTGCACTCCAGGTATAAAGGCGACCGTACTTGTCGCAGTTGGAAGCCTTGTTTTCGTAGCACCAACTGGTGGAATCGGAAGTGTAACTGATGTATTTGTACTTCACGCCAATGTATGCGTAGTTCAGGTTCTCAGCCATCCAGGTCTGGGTGCCAATGGTGATGGTCTTGTAAACTTGACCGTCGCGTTCATCCGCGAATTCGCCGTAGTCGATGTCAGGATTAAGGTATGCCCAAGCAGCTTTGACACTGCTACTAGAATTCTCGATCGTGGTCGAAGATGACGAAGATGAACTACTAGCAACCGATGATGAAGACTTCGCGGAGCTGGATGACGCAACAGAGCTGCTGCTGAGATCCTCAATCGGAGTCGAAGATGACGAGGAAGAACTTACAACCGACGAAGAAGACTTCGCGGAGCTGGATGACGCAACAGAGCTGCTAGATCCCTCGACTTCGCTCGGGATGACACTGGAGGAAGGAGGTAGTTCTACGCTAGAAGATGATTCCACAGAACTAGAGGAAACCGCAGAGCTGGAACTACTAGCAATAGAAGAGGAACTCTTCACGCTAGAGGAGCTAACAACCGACGAAGACGACTCCACGGAACTAGAGGAAGTTACTGAGCTGGAACTTGCAATAGAACTGCTAGATCCTTCGCTATCGCTCAGGATGACACTGGAGGAGGAACTCAGGATGACTCTAGAGGAGGAACTCGGGGTGACACTGGAGGAGGATTCTTCAGCGGGATTTTCATCCCCGGACGAACCATTCGCAGAAGTACTGTCATCGCAGGCAGCAAGGCCCAAAGCCAGCGCAAACGCAACACTTGTCAAGAAATTCTTTTTCATTTTCCATTTCCTTGCAAAAAATTTCAGAGAGCTTCAAGAACAACCTTCTGTTATTATTCAGAATAGCTCGAGCGGATCTTAAACGCCATGATGGCGAATGCTCCAGCCACATTCATGCTGGCCTTACGACCCGCCATGGGAATGGTCACCTTCATGGTGGTGGCGGCCATGATTTCGGGAGCGATTCCCAGTTCTTCGTTACCCAGGATAATCAGGCCCTTTTCCGGCCATGTTACTTTGTTTATATCGGGAATATCTTCGCCAGTTTCAAGGGCAATAATCTCGTAGCCGTTTTCCTTGTGCCAGTTGATGCAGTCAAAAGGATCTTCCCAGCGTTTGATGGGAATCCATTCCTGGCAACCGCGGGCGGCACTTTTCACGGTCACATGATCGGGACTGCAGCTATATCCGCTAAGGTGTACGCCTTCCAGTCCGAAACAGTCGGTACTACGAATGATGGAGCCTACGTTAAAGGCACTGCGAAGGTTGTGAACCAGCACTGCAAACTGAATCGGCTTTTCTGCGGCTTCCTGACGGTCGCCCGGTTCCTGCTCCAGATAAACGTCACGTTCAAAGCCAAGGCCTGCGCGGGTGCGGAAAGTCTTGTACAGGTCAATCATCTGGGCCTGATTCTTGCCTACCAAAGTTTCTTCTGCAGGAAGTTTCATCCAACCGGCGTAGGTCTCAAATTCACGACGAGCGCGGGGAACGTCATCGCCCAACTGCAAAATGATGACACGCAGAAGTTCCGCCAAGCGCTTATACTTGGAGGTTTCCTTTGTAGCGAGGAACTTTTTTTCAGAAAACATCGTTCTAGATCCTTCGTCTCCACTTCGTTCCGCTCAGGATGACACGCGGGAGGAGAACATAGGCTTGAGCAATTAACAATTAA